>JBOHFU010000541.1:0-3133 GCA_050699675.1 Pseudonocardiaceae bacterium | reverse complement strand
CCGGCGGGGGTACCGCATGATCAGCAAACTCCGATCGGGTATCAATCTCGAGATCACCGACGACCTGCGAGATCACCTGCCAGGCGTAGGGCAGCGAATCCCGTACGACGGCCACGAACGCTGCATCATCGAGCTCGCCGCGCTCCGCTGCTTCGATCATCGTGGGTGGAACGTCCAGTGACATCGGTCCTCCTCGATCGGTGACTCACGAGCAAACAGCAGGGAGGAACTCCGGGTCCACCTGGTCGGCAAGGTCCCTACCCGCCGACTGGTTCGCCCAGGCCCTCGCATTGCGTAGGTGGAAATGCACGGTGTCGCGGTGATATGCTGACCAGTCCCGCTGTACTCCGTCAAGCTCGGCAAGTACCGCATCCAGGGCGCGTCGCACCCCGGGCTCCAGCGCATCGAACGCCGGGGCACGCCCCTGTTCCGCGGCCCGTACCCAGGCTGACTGGCCCACCGTCGCCAGCAGGGCGGTACCCAGTTCACCACGCAGCCAGGCGGTGTCATCCTCGGCGGCCACCTTGTTGCCGACCACTCGTAGCCGCACCCCGTGGCCCTCGGCGTGCCGCCGGAGCTGCCGGTACACCCTGACCCCGCGTCGGGTGGGTTCGCAGACCAGGACCACAAGGTCGAAGCGGGTGAACAGTCCGGACGCCAACACATCGGCGCCTGCGGTCATGTCGACCACCACGTACTCACTGGGTCCGTCCATCAGGTGGTTGAGGTAGAGCTCCAGCGCTCCGGTCTTGGAGTGGTAACAGCTCACCCCGATGTCCTCGGGTTCGAACTCCCCAGTGACCATCAGCTGTGCGCCGCCGACCGGGCGGGCAAAGCGCCGGTGCAGCTCCTCGTCCGGGTTCAACCGGAGCATCCGGGATCCCCGACCGGGCGGTGTTGTCTTGATCATCGCATCGGCTGACGTGATCCGCGGGTTGCTACCGCGCAGGTGCTCCTTGATCCAGGGCAGCTGCGCGGCCAGCGGTGGGACCTGCTCGTCCTCCAAGCCCAGCGCCTCACCGAGGTGCTGGTTGATGTCGGCGTCAACGGCCAGCACGGGCCGGTCGAGCTCTGCGAGGTAGCGGGTGAACAGGGCCGACAGCGTCGTTTTGCCGCTGCCACCCTTGCCGACGAAGGCAATGCGCACTGTGCTCCGATCTCCTTCCAACGTGGTTGAGGAGATCGTAAACGATAGTCGTTACCACTAAAGGGTGGCAGGGGGTGCCCCACCGTGGCACCGAGTGCACCGTGCGCGGCACTGCGGGCGGGATGGATTCGACGGTGTGCTGCGTTGTATCGACTGCACGGCCCTCATGAAAGGGGCTAACCGAGCCGAAACGAGGTGGCAGTCGCAGTGACCGCTGACCTGTACCGAATCGAAGCGGAGCCTTCGGCTCTGACGGCTCCGGTACTGGTGCACGCCCTGACCGGGTTCGTCGATGCCGGCCAAGCTGGTCATGTGGCAGTGGCACATCTGCTGGCGAATCTGGAGCACCGCCTGCTCGCCACGTTCGATGTCGACCAGCTACTGGACTACCGCTCCCGCCGACCAACGATGATCTTCGATGGAGACCATTGGGCAGGCTATGAGCAGCCCGAGTTGGTGCTGCACGAGGTGCGTGACAGCGCGGGTACCACGTTCTTGCTCCTTGCTGGTCCGGAGCCAGATCTACAGTGGGACCGGTTCACCGACGCGGTCCGCGAGCTGGTCGAGCGCTTCGGGGTAGGCCTGACGGTGGGTCTGGGAGCAGTACCGATGGCCGTACCGCACACTCGGCCGGTGACGGTCACTGCGCACGCCACCCGTCGCGAGTTGATCTCCGGCTACCAGTCGTGGTTTGGCACCATGGAGATCCCCGGCCATGCCGGGGCGCTGATGGAGTTGAGGTTGGGTCAGGCCGGGCACGACGCGATGGGTTTCGTGGTACACGTGCCGCACTACCTGGCCCGCATCGAGTACCCAGAATCCGCCCGCGGCCTGCTAGAGCATCTGGCCCGCAGCAGTGGGTTGGACCTGCCCGTCGAGGCGCTACGACCCACTGCGCTGCGGGTTCTCGCCGCAGTGGATGAGCAGGTCGCCAGCTCCCCGGAAAGTATGTCGGTGGTGGCCGGGCTGGAGGCACAGTTCGACGCCGTCACGGGTAAGTCCGATCGGCGCCCGCTGCTGTCCAGTGATGCCGCGCCGTTGCCCACCGGCGACGAGATCGCAGCGGAGCTCGAGCAGTTCCTCGCCGAGCAGGAGGATGGCACTGGCGAGAGCTGAGGCAGGAGCGCAGTCACACCGCCACCGAGCTAGAACCGGCTTCGCCGGTTCTAGCTCGGCTAGTCCGACCACACCCGATCTACCTCGGTGACGACCGATGTGGCCTGGGCGCGGCCGGCCAGCGCTGCCGGTGCCCGGCGCGCCAGGTCGAGCACGTTGCGGCCGATCCCGCGTCGGGCAGCGGCGTCGGGTGTGACGAGCGTGACACGCGCCTGTTCTCGCAGTGCGGCCACTTGGGCAGCGACTCCAGTCCCCGGTCGAAAACCTCGCGTGATCGGTGCGAGCACGACGACCCGCTCGTGCCCCGCGGCCAGATCGGCGTTGGTTGTCGAGCGCACGCCTCCATCGATCCAGCGCCGTCCGCCGATGGTGGTCGCCGGCCACACCCCCGGCACAGAGCAGCTGGCCGCAACAGCATCGACCAGGGTCACTGCGGTGCCCCCCACCTGGCTTCCCTGCCCGAAGGCGGCGAACTCGCCCGATTCGGCATCGATTGCTGTGACCAGCAGGGTCCGCTGCGGCCAGGTGCGCGCCCCCAGCCGGGCTTCGATGATGCCGCGACGCTCAGATTCCGGAACCGTCGCCGTCGCCAGAGCCATCCTGCCGACTCGCGCTCCGACCTGCTGCGCGCCCCGGGACCAGGCGAGGGCCCAGCCCCACCGCACGATCGTCCCGATCCCCATTCGGACAGGTGGCTCGGGGCCCGGCGGGACGAGCTGACTGGCGTAGAGTTCCTCGAGATCGATACCCGAGGTGATCAGCGCGCCCACCACTGACCCGGCTGATGTGCCGACCACAAGGTCGGTATCGCGCAGGTCTACCCCGTGTTCTGCCAGGCCGGCGAGCATCCCCAGCTCCCAGGCGACGCCG
>JBOHFU010000540.1:0-3140 GCA_050699675.1 Pseudonocardiaceae bacterium | reverse complement strand
AGCTGGCCGGGGTCTCGCCGGTGATGTCGTTGGTGATCTCGTCGAGGGTGTAGCCGATCGCGAGCTTCGCGGCGATCTTGGCGATGGGGAAACCGGTGGCCTTGGACGCCAGCGCGCTCGATCGCGACACCCGCGGGTTCATCTCGATCACGACCAGCCGGCCGTCCCCAGGATGCACGGCGAACTGGATGTTGCAGCCCCCGGTGTCCACCCCGACCTCGCGCAACACCGCGATGCCGACGTCGCGCATGTGCTGGTATTCACGATCGGTCAGGGTCAGCGCCGGGGCGACGGTCACCGAGTCGCCGGTGTGCACCCCCATCGGGTCGATGTTCTCGATCGAGCACACCACCACCACGTTGTCCCGGTGGTCGCGCATCAGCTCCAGCTCGTACTCCTTCCAGCCCAGCACGCTTTCCTCGATGAGCACCTCATGCACCGGGCTCTCGGCCAGCCCCGCGGTGGCCAGCCGCTCGAGCTCGGCGGGCGTGTGCGCCATCCCGGAGCCGAGCCCGCCCATGGTGTACGACGGCCGGATCACCACCGGCAGGCCGAGCTCGCCAGCGGCCTCGCGCACCTGATCCAGTGACCCGCAGACGGCGCTGCGCGGCACCTCGGCACCCACCGCACGGACGACCTCCTTGAACTTCAGCCGGTCCTCGCCACGCTGGATGGCGTCGATGTCGGCGCCGATCAGTTCGACGCCGTACCGCGCCAGCACCCCGCGCTCGTGTAGCGCGACGGCGGTGTTCAGCGCGGTCTGCCCACCGAGCGTGGCCAGCAACGCTGTCACCGGAAACCCGGCAGCACGCTCGGCGGCGATCACCTTCTCGACGAACTCCGGGGTGATCGGCTCGATGTAGGTCGCATCGGCGAACTCCGGATCGGTCATGATCGTGGCCGGGTTGGAGTTCACCAGGCTGACCCGCAGCCCCTCCTCGCGCAACACCCGGCAAGCCTGTGTCCCCGAGTAATCGAACTCACACGCCTGCCCGATCACAATCGGCCCCGACCCGATCACCAAAACATGCCGAATATCAGCCCTCCGCGGCATTGCTGCCTCCAGCGACGAGTCGTCGTACTCCATCCCGGAACACCGAGAAGCTCCGGGAGCGGTTGACGTCCACATTCATGTGTTGCGCGATCGCGGTGGCTGCCGCGACCTTCGGCAGACCACCTCGATGGTAATTGTGCTTCCGAAGCACGTATTCCAACGCTTCACCACCGAGGATAGCATCAGGGTTGCGATACTTCGCCTGTTTACCGAGCGAGACAGGAATCCGCGGATAGGCGGCGCAGAGCGCTGGAATATCACCGAAGAACCACGCTTCGAGCTCCTCGATGGCGATTCGGTTGATCACGTTCGCGCGGCGAATCTCCGGTGCTGTCGCGGCTGTCAGTAAGCCTGCGGCAGCAGCCATCTTCTCCATATCTTTTTTGAGCGCCAGGCAGTCGTCGTCATCGCGATCGACGAGTACGATGAGATAGGTGTCCGCTTGATCGATTCTGGTCGCGTAGCCCTTTAGCCTGCTTGGAAGCTTCTTCAACCGGGCCGATTTCCCTCGGAATACGCGTATCTCGAAGTCGATATCCGGGACGATACGTGGCAGCAATGTACGGAGCGCCTGCTCGGCAGAGCGCTCCTCGACCAGAACCTCAAGATTCACGCGCTGACCCTCGTGTTAGGTCTACCACCTTGAACCAGCGGATCGCCAGCCTCGAAGTAGCCCTCCATCCACAGGTTCCCCAACAGGCCACCCGCGTTGACCTGTGCGACCACTCGCCTCATGTCAGATGCTCTTATCGTGCGGGAGAAGCCCTCGTTGTCTCTGTAGAGCACCCACAACTCCTTGGGACGCAGTGCGTCTACAAAGTACGGCGAATGTGTGGT
The DNA here is from genome assembly GCA_050699675.1 of Pseudonocardiaceae bacterium. Lineage (GTDB taxonomy): Bacteria > Actinomycetota > Actinomycetes > Mycobacteriales > Pseudonocardiaceae. The sequence goes on along the minus strand of JBOHFU010000540.1, from coordinate 1,249 downwards.
GACGAGAAGCTGACTGCGGCCCGCCACTCCCCGCGCCTCCTCGGCCAAGACCTGGAGCAGTCTGGGGTGCAGAAAATTCTCTGGCTCTTCGATGCCCACAATCGGAGGAGGCACAGGGTCGTACCGCACGGTGAGGTAGGCCAGCAACTTGAGTGTTCCGTCTGAGGCGTACTTCGCTAGAACGGGTTCGTCGAACGGCGCATCTTTGAACCTCAGAAGTAGCCGACCGTCGGCGAGCAGTTCCGTCTCAACCCGCTCAAGTTGAGGGACTCGGTCCGCGAGAACACGTAGGATCTCGTCGAGACGGTCGGGGCGCTGCTCCTTGAGATACTGGACGACATTGGGCATATTGTCACCGGTCTCAGACAGTCTCGCTTGTGGGCCGGCTTCGGGAACGGTGCGCTTGGTACCTCCGCTGAGGTAAGAGAGATACCACCCGGAGATGAATCGGCGCAGGCGTGCCACCCGTGGGTGGCGGGCCAGACCGCCAAGCGTGCTGACCGCAAGCAGGTCGGGGCTGTCAAGCCGCTCGTCGGTGTAATTGTCTCTGACGTCGTCATACAGAAAGCCCTCGCCGCGTTGAAAGCTGAGAATGTCCCTTGGCCGCCCAGAGCCCGGTGAGGTATTCCAACGCAGCAGCTCACCCATGACCACGGGGGAGCCGTTCTCCTCATCGAGTTCCAGGCGGTAGGTCACCAACCTTTCCCCGGGGGCCTGCCGGTAAGCGATCTCGATAGTGATCGGGCCACTCTCGCCGCGACTGCGCAGCTCACGGATGCGGTTGCGGTGATCCCAGGCCGCGCGAAGGTTGGTAGTGAACGCTTCGTGCAAGAAGGCGAAAACGTCGAACACTGTGGATTTGCCGCTGCCGTTCGGGCCGAGCAGGACAGTGAGCGGCGTGAGGTCGCGGAACTCCACATCACGCAACACCCGATAGTTCTGGATGCGGAGACGCTGGATCTTGGCCTGTGCAGTTATCGACGTGGTCATCGCTGCTCCTCCATCAGCTCACAGAACCGGTCGAATAGATCCGCTGCGTCGTGCGGGCCGGCGGCTGCTTCGGGGTGGTACTGGACGCTGAATGCTGGGATGTCCAGGCAGGTTAGGCCCTCGACGGTGCCGTCATTGGGGCAGGAGTGGCTCACCACTGCGGCGCCGAAGTCGGAGTCGAACCGTTCCCCGGGCTCGCCCCGCACGGCGAAACCGTGGTTCTGCGAGGTGATCGCGACCCGCCCGGTGGCGTGCTCGA
>JBOHFU010000539.1:0-3142 GCA_050699675.1 Pseudonocardiaceae bacterium | reverse complement strand
GGCGGGCCCGGGTGATCAGCGCCGAAGGCGAACTGCAGGCATCGGAGATGCTGGCCAAGGCGGCCGCCGCGATGGCCAACACCCCGTCCGCCCTGCAGCTACGCCTACTGGAGACCGTAGTCCAGGTCGCCTCCGAGAAGAACTCGATGCTGGTGTTGCCCTTCCCAGTCGAGCTCCTCCGCTTCCTCGACGCCGCAACCCCTCAAGGCCCCAACCCGCATTCAGCGGGCTGAGCGTGGCTATCGGGGTGCCGGTAACCCCGCTGAGCCCGCTGAATGCGGCCGACGGCGAGGAGCGGTCAACCGCTGGCCGAGATCTCGTAACCTGAAGCCGCAACGGCCTCTCCGATACGTGAAGTATTCCCGCGAAGAACACTTCACGATATTCGGTTGAGACCGTTGTGGCCGCTATGTGGTCGGCCTGCGGCCGACTCTCTCCGCTTTCGCTGATCGCATCGTCCCGGCACGGCCTCACCATGATGACCGCCCTGCGCCACGCAGTGCTGCGCCGGCCATGGATGCCAGAGTTGCCCGCGCCTATCTGACCCAGCGCAATCATCCGGACACGACCGGAAACCGCAATTCTCCCAGTGGTCACGCAATGCAATCACGCGGAACATTTACGTATTATGGCTGAGCTTTTTGTAACACAGGAAGGACGCCCAACGATTTTGGGTTCGTAAGGACGATGCCAGGCCTGCAGGCAAGCTGTTGGCTGCCGGACTGTATGACTTCGAGTAGACCGTACCTCGTGCCCACCACGAAGGATCCGTAGATGAACAAGCGTATTCTCGCCGCTGTCGCCTGGTCAACTGCTGGACTTCTCCGGTGCACCATCGGGACGCAGTGTCCCCACCGCGAAATCCGTGTGTGCGGAAGGAGAAGTCATGGCGACGCGTCGACGGCCTACTAGCCAGGAGCGGCTCGCCAAACAGGTGCTGGACATTCTCGTCGGGTGCGGACTGGACCATACCGGCACCAGCCTCGCCGGCGGCCAGAACTTCTACTTTCCGCAGGTGGTTGAGGTGGTCGACTTTCCGCACGGGATTGAGGTAGTCGACGGGCCGACGAAGGGGCTGGTCATACGCATCCTGCCCGGCCAGGCGCCCCACCACTACGCCGACCACGCGCGGACGATCGCGTACAACCTTGATATGGACAAGGTCGAGGTGGTCCCGCTCGGGCCCTACCAGATCCGGCTGGATCTGTATCCGAAACCGGCTCCGCACCGCGGACCTGAAAGCGGGTGAGGGGGCAGCCCTGGCGGCGAGCACCGAGCGGACCGCGGGGATGGCCGCATCCTGCGAACGGGTGTAGATGTCGGTCGGATGGCCACCCCCGCACACCGTCGTCCGGGTCTCCGCGGAGAGGAACTCTATGCTGGTGTTAGACGCTCAATAGTCGGCACATGACAATTCTGTCCTCGTGTCGCCCAAAGTAATGAGGCTCGACTTTCGCAGTAGTGAATCCTAGTCGCTCGTACAAAGATATTGCAGCATCGTTGCCAGGCGCTACCGTGAGGTATACCTTCTCAAGCGCGGAGGAATTTGCTTTATCTAGCAGCTGGTTGACGAGTGCGGTGCCGACACCTTTTCGCCTATGGGACAGACTTACGGCTAGCGAAAGTAGCCACCCGCTACCCCGACTTACAGACGGGGCGATAACTCCGTAGGCGATCACGTTACCTTGACTGTCTTTACAGACCCGAAACAACTCACCCGCTATATCTAGAAGTTGGCGCAGCATCAAGTATGAATATGCGTTATCCCCATACACTTCCAAATCCAGTCGTTGCACGTCCTCCAGGTCGAGCTTGAGCGCATGACCGAGAGTGTGCATGCATATCACTTTCCACTGCCATTGACTTGCCGGTGGGGCTTCACGTCGGCCCCTCGGACAGGTTCGCCACATAGTGGTGCGCCACGGACACACCTTCGGTCCGCGTGATAAAGGCGGCCATCTCCCGACTCGACCAATGCGGGCACGATTTGCGCATATCGTCTCTTTCATCAGTATGTCGATCGTAAGGGGTCAAGGCGTCGCAGTTCAAATTCTGCCCCGCAGCGCGCGTAGGGTCGCCGGCCGCGCCCAGGCGACGACGACCGCTAGGGCGGGGTGGGCCACCTTGACACCGACACTCGGGATCTCGTGACGGTTGGCTATGGCTGATCACCGACCGCACGGCCGGTGGCCACTACCCCTCCGGGCAGATGTGATGGCAGATTTGCCTGCGCTACCTTGGCCAGGAGATACCATGGCTCCCATGAGAGTGCGATGCTGACAGTAGGAGAGGTACACACGGGGCTCTTGCAGAACTGGACGTCACTCACGCAGCCTCTCTCTACGCAGGTGCTCGCGATCGTGCCAGGTGTACGAGTACGCCGCTCTGAGCGCCCCATCGCGTACGCTGTGTCACCGGATTCGCTCACCGGGATCGACTGTCTATTGGCGACATCGTCCGGGGCTCGGGTGAGAGGCATCGGCACGGCGGTGTCCCGAGCGTCGATCACCGGTGGCCGCGTACTACAAGGGTCCGCATACGCTCACATCACCAAGAGCGAGCCCGATCGGCGGCTACCCTGGTCCCACTATCTGTCCCGACCGGGCGTCGTCGAGACGCTCGGTAAGACGGATCGCGCCGACCTCGCTAGTGGGTTTCTCGCCGCCAGGTCAGCACCGGTGAGCCTCGACCTTGGAGCAATCAGCGGCCGGGTGATGGACATCGTGCAGCGGTCGCCGGAGCTCGATCGGACGCCGCCATTCAGGATGGCGCGCACACAAATGCGCTGCGTAGTCGCGGTTGACGAGGCGCAGACTGGAGACAGCCGGGTCCAGTTCACCATCGACAGCCCAACCGCACGAACGTTGCGTGTGACGGTCAGGGAGAGCGACTTGACTGCCGCCGTCGAGTTGTGTGAAGACCTGGCACTGCACGACTGGCTCCTCACTGCGCTGCTTGAGCTGATCGAACGGAGCGGGAGCAGCCGCAACGCGCGCCCACAGGTGGTGGACAGGCTGAATCCTGCCATCGACCACCTGCTCCACCTATGGATGCCGGCAGCACGGCTCGACAAGTCCATGCTGCCAGTGTGGCGAAGCTTGGAACAGCAGCCGGGTTTCACCAAACAGTGGACGGCGTCGGT
>JBOHFU010000538.1:0-3147 GCA_050699675.1 Pseudonocardiaceae bacterium | reverse complement strand
AGCGGTCGACATCATCGTTGATCCCGTCGGCGGCGACCGGATGACCGACAGTCTGCGCTCGCTGGCACCCGAGGGCAGGCTTCTCGTGGTGGGCTTCACCGCGGGAGAGATCCCCACCGTCAAGGTCAACCGGCTGCTCCTCAGCAACATCGGGGTGCTCGGCGTGGCGTCCCATGAGTTTTTCGAGCTCCAGCCTCAGCTCGTCCGCGATTTGTGGGCACGACTGCTGGAACTGCGGCACACCGCCGCATTGCCCGATCCCCCCGTCGAGGCCTACGCCTTCACCGATGCCCGGTTGGCGCTTCGGGCCGTCGCCGAACGAGAGACCAAGGGAAAGAGCGTCTTGAGCCGGCGAAGGTAGGTGCCAACCCGGGGCTGAGAACGCCGCGCGCTGGAAGTCATAGGGTCGCTTGGCCAGTGGGGCATGTCGTCGGGTGATAGGCAGTCACGGTCCGTCCTCCCAGGTCAAGACCTCATTGAGCACATCGAGCGCACCGCCATCGATCCGGCGTTGCACCAGTGCGTCCTCGGGAACGACCAGCGACGATATCCGCTTTCGCCAGGCGAAGCAGTCGCGGCTGAATCCTGCGAGGTGGATCAGGTCCGCCCAGTCACCGCTGACCCGGTTTCCCACCAGCGGGCCGTCCTCACCCGGCGCGACCCGCTGGAACGCGAAGCCGCGCAGCTTGGCATCGTCGAGCAGTCGCTTGGCGAGCACCACCTCCCGGCTATCGGTCTCCATGGGTGCCAGCTCTGTTTCGAGTGGATGCGCTACCCCGCTCGCAGGCCGGGCAATGGCGGCGCGCTGGGGCGGTGAGGCTCGCCGCAAGCACCTGCCCCCCGCAGACGGTCAGGTAGCGGCCTTCGGCGGCGCTGCGGCCAGCGGCGAAAGCCTCATCGGTGACCAGGTGCGCCGTGCCGGTGGGGCCGTCGGTCATCACGATGGCGCAGGTCCGCGCTGTGATCACGGGTGGCCGTGCCGGACGACCTGCGAACAGGATCCTGAGGAGCGTGGCCCCGCTGCGGTGTCTGCCCATCGAAACCGCCTTCCTGGATGGGTGCCGCCCGGCCCGGTCGGGGAGGGCACAGGCCGGGCGGCGAGCACGACGGTGGTGCCAAGGCGTCGGGGGGTCACCCTGGCACTACCGCCTACCCAAGAAACTACACCAGGAATCCTGATAGGGATACTGGCGCGACAGGTTCGATCGATGGGAGGTACGGCGTGCCGAGGAAACGACGGTGGGGGCAGACTGTGCACGTGGCCGAGCAAGATCCGGGACCGGTGGTCCAGCGCATCATGCTCGGCGGCGAGCTGCGCGCCCTCCGGGAAGCGGCCAAGATCAGTACCGACGACGTCGCTGCCGCGCTCAGCTGGTACCGCGCCAAGGTCAGCAAGGTCGAGACCGGCACGGTCAGGCTGACCGCCGCTGAGCTCTCTGAGCTGCTCAGGCTCTACAATGCAGACGATGCCACCACCGAGCGGGTGCAACAGCTCGGCGAGGAAGCCAGGCGCAAGACCTCGCCGGCCCGTGTGCCGGACTGGGCCAAGCAGTACGTCAGCCTGGAAGCCAATGCGACCGAGATCAAGCTGTTCTTCGCCGACTTCATCCCCGGCATGCTCCAGACCCGCGACTACGCCCGAGCGATGCTGTCCACCTCCGTCATCGTGCCGCCAGCCGACGTGGAAGCGATGGCCGCCAACCGGGAACACCGGGCGGAACGCCTGCGCAGCGGGGCACCACTGCTGTGGGTCGTGCTCGGTGAGGAGGCCCTGCGGCGCACGGTCGGCGGCCGCCAGGTCCAGCGCGGGCAGCTACTCCGGCTGCGGGAGCTGGCCGAGCTGCCAAACGTCACCGTGCAGGTCATGCCGCTGTCCGGCGGCGCGCACGCCGCGCTCGGCATGTCGTTTGTCCTGCTCGATTTCGGCCATTCCCGGACCGTCTACATCGAGGGTCTCACCAGCTCCGACTACCTCGTTCGCCCGCACCACATCCAGGCATACCACCTCGCCTTTGATCGACTCCGGGTCGCCTCGCTGGGAGACCGGGAGTCACTGGCGATCATCAACACGGTCATCGACGAGTTAGAGGAGTGAGACACATGCTCGCCATCCCTGACAACGCTTGGTACACGTCAACTCGCACCAGCGGGGCCAACAACTGTGTTGAGGTGGCCCACGGGGCTGGGTGGACGGCCGTGCGCGACAGCAAGAACAAGACCGGCCCCGTCCTCGTCGTTACTCACGGCGAGTGGGATGCGTTCATCGAGAGTGCTGTCGCGAGGTCAACCGACTAGATGATCGATGCTAAGGGCTTAGTGGTCGTAGGCCAGTAGGGATCGCTTGAGTGGTTGGCCGGTGCGGTCGTTGTGCCAGATCGCGGCGGTCAGGACAGGACGCGTTGCACGACGCGGACCCAGACCCCGGCAGGGGTGTGGCCGCCGTGCTGTTCGAAGCCGCGGGTCAGCTTCGGGTGATCGGCGGAGGATCGTCACTGACACCGGCAGTTCGCTCGGCCGAATACTGCTTGGCGGCGGCTGCGAAACTCTCGTCATGAGCGAGAGGGAACTGGTGTTGTCAGGCGCCCCGTGGGAGCCGGTCGTGGGTTACTCGCGCGCGGTGCGGGTTGGAAACTGGATCTCCGTGGCAGGTACGACAGCCGCCACCCCTGATGGTGGCGTTGTGGGCAGCGACGACATAGCGGAACAGACACGCGAGGCCATCCGGCGCATCGCTGCGGCCCTTGAGCACGTGGGTTCGAGTCTCAAGGACGTGGTACGTACCCGCATGTTCGTCACCGACATCTCCCGTTGGGAGCAGGTCGGGCGGGCACACGGGGAATTCTTCGCAGACATCCGCCCCGCCGCCTCCATGGTGGAGGTCAATGCCCTCATCGACCCTGCTCTCATGGTTGAGGTTGAGGCAGATGCTGTCATCCCGTAGCAGGATCGGTTGGTGCGTATGACGTCAGCGGTCCGGCGTTGCGAGGATCTTGAAGACGTAGACACAACGAGGGAGACGCGATGGCTGGTCCGTTGACGGGGAAGGTTGCGCTGGTGGCGGGAGCGACGCGGGGCGCCGGGCGGGCTATTGCGGTGGAGCTGGCAGCAGCGGGCGCCACGGTGTACGCCACGGGCCGAAGCACCCGC
>JBOHFU010000537.1:0-3151 GCA_050699675.1 Pseudonocardiaceae bacterium | reverse complement strand
CCGTGCGCGCGCGCCGCCAGCGCGACGTTGACGTAGCCGAACCGGTGCTCGGCCGAGGGACCATGCGCAAGCAGGGAAGCGTTGTGCTCGGCCGTGCAGTAGCCCTTGTGCTCATCGAAGCCGTACCAGGGCATCCGTTCGTGCAGTTCGCACATGATGCGGTCGCGGGTCACCTTGGCGAGCACCGAGGCCGCCGACACACAGGCCGAGGCCCGATCCCCGCCGATCACCGCCATGTTCGGGGCGGTCAGGCCGGGCACTCGAAACCCATCGGTGAGCACGTAACCGGGATGCACCGCAAGGCCGGCGACAGCTCGACGCATGCCCTCCAGATTCGCCACGTGCACACCCAGCGAGTCGACCACGTCGGGTGGGATCACCACCACGCTACGGGCCACCGCCCTGGTGGTGATCAGGTCGTGATAATGCTCCCGGCGCGCCGCCGTGAGCAGCTTGGAGTCGGTGAGCCCATCCAGGGCTAACGCATCTGCCGGTCGCAGCACGCATGCTGCGACCACCAGCGGCCCGGCGCACGCCCCTCGCCCGGCCTCGTCCACCCCGGCGACCGGGCTCAGGCCCTTGCGGTGCAGGACGGCCTGCAGGGTCCACGTCCCGCTGTCCCTGCGCACCACCGCCCTCGGCGGGCGTGGCAGGGCCTGGCGGGTACTGCGCGTCGCGGCCGGCATGATCCTCAGCCGCGCCTGCGGGCAACCACCCGCTCCCGCAGGACGCTGCCGCCCCGCAGCATCGGCCAGCTCAGCATCAGGCCAGCGCCCAGCGGGAGGCCGGATGACCAGGACGACCCGGAAGGCACGGCTGCGCCCAACGCCGTGATCTGCTGCGGATCGGGGTCTGCGACGCCCTGCCACCGCGCCAGCGGAAGCACGATCACGCGGGCCTTGCCGATGACATTGTCCACGGGCACAGTGCCCAACCGCTGGTCAGCGACGTGGCGTCGCGAGTCCGCACTGTTGTTCCGGTTGTCCCCCATCATCCACAAACCGCCTTGGGGCACCGTGATCGGGCCGAACTCCTCCTGAGGCTCATTCCCGATGAAGATGGCGTAGGGCTCGATCAGCGCGGCACCGTCGACCATGACGCGGTTCTGCTGATCACAGCACTGCACGGTCTGGTTCTCCACCGCGATCACCCGTTTGACGAAGTCCCGCTCGTCCGGCGGGGCAAGGCCGACCACGGAGGCAGCCTGCTGGAGCCCGCGGACGAGCACGTTGTCCGATCGCGGGTTGGAAAACTCGACATTGCTACCCCACGAGTCGGGACCGCGGAATACCACGACGTCACCGGGTCTCGGATCGCGCATCTGGTAGGTCAGCTTGTCGACCAGCACCCGGTCGTTGGTGCATCCCGGGCAACCATGCAGGGTCGATTCCATGGATGCTGAAGGAATCACGTATACCCGGGCCAGAAATGTCTGGATCAAGAATGTGAGTACCAGCGCGGTGATCACCAAGATCGGCAACTCGCGCCAGAACGAGGCCTTTTTCTTCTTCTTCACCAGGCGATGCCGGTGCACTCCGCGGCTGCGGGAGGCGTTGGGATCGTCGCCGCGAGCGGGTTCGGTCGAAGGAACCAGGTTGGCCACGTCCCCCAGGCTATCGACAGACGGCCGGAGCAGGCGGGTCAGGACGCAGACGGCGTCTCACGCTTCTCCTTGATCTTGGCAGCTTTACCACGGAGGTCGCGAAGGTAGTACAGCTTCGCGCGCCGGACATCACCGCGGGTGACCACCTCGATCTTGGCGATGTTCGGGGTGTGCACCGGAAAGGTGCGCTCCACGCCGACGCCGAAGGACACCTTGCGCACGGTGAAGGTTTCCCGAACCCCTCCACCCTGACGGCGGATGACCGCGCCTTGGAAGATCTGCAGCCGCTGCCGCGAACCCTCGATGACGCGGACGTGCACCTTGAGCGTGTCACCGGGCCGGAAGTCGGGGATGTCGGTACGCAGCGACATCGCATCCAGCGCGTCCAGGGTGTTCATCGGGATCCGTCCTCGTCATCGTGTGTTATGCACGGTTGTCATGCGCGGTCTAGGGCGCCCTGGGCGGAAGCGAAAACATCGGCATCGGTGACAGCGGAGCCTTCCACACCGTAGGGGCAGTCCCTGCCCTTGCTCCCGCTGCGGGAACCGGTCCAGTGTGCCAGATGCTGCTGCCCACAACGAAACCGGGCATGTGCTATCCGGTGTTATCCGGCGGATATCCAGGTGCAGTGGCAAGCCCCTCGATCACGGCACGGTCCGCACTATCCAAAACACCGGGTGGCAGCGCAGCCAGCAGATCGGGACGCCGCGCCGCGGTGCGCTCCACCGCGCGGTCCCGGCGCCAGCGGGCGATCGCGGCGTGGTTACCCGACCGGAGCACAGCGGGGACCTCGCGGCTGCGCCACACCTCGGGGCGGGTATAGCAGGGCCCCTCCAGCAGACCATCCGAGAACGAGTCCTGCATCGCCGAGGTGGGGTTGCCCAGCACCCCGGGCAGCAACCGGGCGATCGCCTCAACCATCACCAGCACGGCAACCTCGCCCCCGACGAGCACGTAGTCGCCGATCGAGATCTCGTCCACGACCACCCGGTCGGCCGCATAGTCGATCACCCGCTGGTCGATGCCCTCGTACCGGCCGCAGGCGAAAACGAGCCGGGGCTCGGCCGCGAGCTCGGTGGCGAGCTGCTGGGTGAACCGCAGTCCGGCGGGGCTGGGCACCACCAACCGCGGCGGCGGTTGGCCGGCGAGGACCTCGTCCAGCGCCTCGCCCCAGACGTCTGGGCGCATCACCATGCCGGGTCCGCCGCCGTAGGGCGCGTCGTCCACCGCTCGGTGCACATCGTGGGTCCAGTCCCGCAGGTCACGCACCGTGAAGGTGATCAGGTTCCGCTCGATGGCCCGGCCGAGCAGCGCCTCCCTGGCCGGGGCCAGGTACTCGGGGAAGATCGTCACGACCTCAATGAACACCGCTGCGCCCTTGATCAGTCGAGCAACCCGGCAGGTGGGTCGAGCACCACTCGGCCACCAGCCAGGTCCACCTCGGGGACGATCGCCCGGACGAAAGGCACCAACACCTCACCGCGGTCGGTCTCCACCACCAGCAGGTCGCTGGCCGGGGCGTGCACGACCTCGCGCACCGTGCCCAGC
>JBOHFU010000536.1:0-3158 GCA_050699675.1 Pseudonocardiaceae bacterium | reverse complement strand
GGTGGAGTCGGCGTGCGCCTCGCCGTTGTCCTCGATCGTGGCGTCGTACTTGGTGATCTCGAGGAGATGCTCCTTGAGCAGATCGACGTCGGCGACAGCACCCGAGGCGTGGTCCGGGGGCCTGGGGTCGTCGAGATGGTCGCTGTCTGGGGTGTCGTCGCGATGCACTACATCGTCGTCGGCCCCGGTCGGGCTCGGACCGCCGGCACCGCCGGGCTTGGGAAGATCGATCTTGGGCAAGCCGGGAACCTGGCCAAGGTCTGGCGCAGCGGGCACAGTGGGGGCGGTGGGAGCGTCGCCGGGCACGCCGGGCACCGCCGGGTCACCGGTTGTGCCGGCGAACTGCTGCATGGTGGGGGCTACCTGCGCCGAGGCAGCACCCGGCAGCAGAACCATCGCGGCTGCCGTCCCGGCGGCCATAAGAGCCAGGCGGCGATGCCTCCTGGGCGTGCGTGACGTCATGTTCCGGTGTTCCTCCTCGGTCGAGATCTCTCCGCGAGAGGGCGGTACGACCTTGCTCTGCTAGTGGCCGTGGATCCCTCGTACCTGGCGTTCGACGCTCCGATGCGACTAGGGGTCGTCGACCTCTGGGCGTCCAGGTATCGGCTCAACGATGCGAGAGTCGGAGCAGATACGTCCGGTACCCCGACTATTCCCCGAACGTGATCTTTCCCTCGACCGGTTCCTCTGTTGGGCGCACGGATGGTGGCTCAGGGCAACCCTATTGAGCGATCACCAGCCCCCTCATGGGACGACTGGCGCTGATTGATGTTGCGCTGCGTGGCAGTCGGGGGCGAGCGAGGACGGGTCGGCGATTCCCGGGAGGAGGACAACCACCCGGGTCGAGCGCGTCATCCCGGTCGTGGTTCACTGCGCAGCAACATGTCGCCAGCGCGCCCCTTCCGACCTGTCCTGGCCGCTGTTGCGGGCGGGCTGTTCGCCGTTGCGACCGGATCCTGTGGCGCCCTGGGTGCCGCTCCCACCCCGGTCCAGCCGTCGTATGCGGGCCCGCTTGCGGTGGCTCCAGCGGCGCCGCCCGTGGTGGCGCCGCTGGAGCCACAGCCCGTCGCCAACGGGCCGTGCCGCTACCTGCCCGCGGCGACAGTGGAGGCGGTCAACGGGGAGCGGGTCGGCGCGGTGCAGGTCTCTGCGGACCGCCCGCACCCGGCCTGTTTCTTCCTTCGTGGCGACGGCACAGTGCAGCTGCGCACCTGGATCGTGGTGGCCACACCAGAAGTGACGCGCGCAGCGGTCGATGCCGCTGCCCCGGTGGCCACGTCCGACCTGGCCGAGCTTCCCGACGGATGGTCGGGAGGGTCCCAGCCGACCGCCGACGGAGCGGTGTTCGCAGTGGCCCGGCAGGGCACCGCAGTCGTGGTCACGACCAATCAGCGGCAGACGATCAGCGCTCGCCGGATCGCCGAGCAGGTGATCGCTGCTCTGGGTCTGTAGTTACTGGTCCTGATAGTCACTTGGGCCTTCAGCTACCCGGTAGCGGTCAGTCCGTGTTTGCCAGCCAGTGAGTCCCCGTCGCGTTAACGCAACGTAGGTGATGGCAGGATGGGTCTGGTGACTGAAGTCAAGACAAGCCAGACGCAGGCCACCCTGCATACCAGTGAGGGCGACATCCGGCTCACCCTCTTTCCGTTGCACGCCCCGAAGACCGTGTCGAACTTCGTTGGCCTCGCCGAGGGCAGCAAGGACTACTCCCAGCGCAACGCCCAAGGAGAGCTGTCCGGGCCGTTCTATGACGGTTCCCTCTTCCATCGCGTGATCAAGGGGTTCATGATCCAGGGTGGCGACCCGACCGGTACCGGCCGGGGTGGGCCGGGCTACCGCTTCTCCGACGAGACTCACAGCGAGCTGCAGTTCAACCGGCCCTACCTGCTGGCAATGGCCAACGCGGGACCGGACACCAACGGCTCGCAGTTCTTCATCACGGTGGGCGCCGCGACGCACCTGAACCGCAAACACACCATCTTCGGCGAGGTGGCCGATCAAGAGTCCCGCAACGTGGTCGATGCGATCGCCCGCACCCCGACCCGTGGGGACCGTCCGGTGGACAACATCGTGGTCGAACGGGTGACGGTCAAGCCGGCCGGGATGTGACCAGGTGGCGTGGTGACCGCCGACGTATTTCGTCCCGCGGAGGCGCTGTGACGACCGCTCCGGTGTGCGTTCGGCACCCGGGCCGCGAGACCTGGGTGCGCTGCACGCGCTGTGACCGTCCGGCCTGCCCGGCCTGCCTGCGTGAGGCGTCGGTCGGCTATCAGTGCGTGGACTGCGTCGCTCAGGGCGCCCGCTCACAACCACGCGCCACCACCGTCGCGGGCGCGGAGCTGAGCGGCCGCTCGGTGGTGATCCCGGTGCTGATCGCGATCAACGTCGTGATCTTCGCAGGCACCGTGGCGCAGGCCGGCAACCTGGCCAGGAACTTCGTCGCGCCGCTGTTCCAGCAGTGGGCGCTGCAGCCGACCGCGGTGGCCGATGGCGAGTGGTGGCGGCTACTCACCTCAGGCTTCCTGCACATCGGGCCGATCCACCTAGCCTTCAACATGATCGCCCTCTGGGTGATCGGCCGGGATCTCGAGCAGGTACTGGGACGGACCCGCTTCTTGCTGGTGTACCTGGTCTCCTTGCTGGGCGGGTCCATGGCGGTCTTCCTGTTCGCCGCCGAGAATTCGCGGACCGCGGGTGCCTCCGGCGCCGTGTTCGGCCTGATGGGGGGGCTGGCTGTGGTGCTGATGCGGATGCGCCGCAGCCCGCGCCCTGCGCTCACCATCATCCTGCTGAATGTGGTCATCACCTTTGTGGTGCCGGGGCTCTCGATTTTCGGCCACCTCGGCGGGCTGGTGTTCGGCGCGGCGGTGACATCTGGCTTGGTCTATGCCCCGAGGAATCGGCGGGTGGCGGTGCAGGCGGTGACCGTGCTCGCCCTGCTGGCGATGATCGCGGTCGGAGTGGTCACGCGGGACCTCCAGCTCAGTTAGCAGCTCAGTTAGGCATGCGCGCGTGCCCGCCTACCGGGCACGGTGTGTACGGGCCCTATGTACGTCCAGCACCCGTCCCGAGACCACTTCTCCACAGGGTTTGTCCACAGTGGGGATGAATAGCAGTCGTGTCGTTCGATGACGGTGAGTGACGCCACCCGGCCGGAC
>JBOHFU010000535.1:0-3161 GCA_050699675.1 Pseudonocardiaceae bacterium | reverse complement strand
AGCTCCTCGCCGCGAACGGGGACACCACCTGGGTCGCGCTGACCGTGACGGTGCTGTGCGACGCGGCGGGCAGCCCGACGCACCACGTCACGATGGTCGAGGACTTCACCGACCGGCAGCTGCTCGAACAGCGGGTGCGTCACCAGTCGCTGCATGATCTGCTGACCGGGCTGCCCAACCGGCTGCACTTCGCCATCCACCTCGAAGCGCTGCTCGAGCGTGAGCGCAGCGCCGCCGTCATGCTCTGTAAGATCGACTTGGATGGCTTCGCGGTGGTTAATGACGGCCTCGGCCAGGGTGTCGGTGACCTGCTGCTGAGATCAGTCGCTGGACGGCTCCAGGCGCTGGTCGCCGGGGAGCGCGCCATGGTGGCCCGGTTCGGTGCCGACGAGTTCGCGATCCTCATCGAGGAATCGACGACCACCCCCAACGCCGCCACCTTCGCTGCGAGTATCAACACCGAGCTGTCCGAACCGGTCTACCTCGCCGGCCGCGGGCTGGCCGTTTCCGCGTGTGTCGGCATCGTGCGACGCACGGCTGGGGAGACTGATGCAAAAGAGCTGATCCGAGCCGCAGAGGCGACGCTGCACCGGGCCAAACGAACCGGACGCGGCCAGTGGGGTCTATACGATCCACCCGCGGACGCCGATCAGCGAGCCCGGTATGCGTTGGCCATCGCTATGCCCGAGGCATGGGAGGTTGGCCAGGTCACCCTGCATTACCAACCGGTGGTGCGGCTCGATCCCGCGGCGGCCGACGCCGGCCGAATAGTGGCGCTGGCGGCTTTGCTGCGCTGGGACCATCCGGAGCGCGGTGTCGTGGCGCACGAGGAGTGCGTGGCGCTTGCCGAGCAGACCGGTCTGGTCCTGTCGATCGGACCGTGGATGCTGCGGCAAGCCTGCGAGCAGCTCCGCAGCTGGCGCGACCAGCTCAGTTTCGCAGTGCCGCCGGTGTGTGTCGACCTGACCACTCATCTGACCCAGGACCCCGACCTGATGGCGGTGGTGCGCGGCGCCCTGAAGGCGACCCAGCTCCGACCGGAGGACATCCAACTCGGGATGCCGGTGGAGGTAATCGTGGCGGGGTACGGCGACGCGGAGGACAACGTGGGCACGCTGGCCGACATCGGGGTGCGCACCACGCTCACCCGGTTTGGTCAGGCGGTCGGGAACCTGGCCCTGCTGGAATCCCTGCCGACGCAGGGGGTGGAACTGGCCGGCCGGTTGGTGGGCATGGCCGCGCAACCCGACTCGGTGCTGCGCTCTGCCTTGGCCAGCCTGGTGCCCTTGGTGCGCCGTACCGGCACCGCCGTCGTCGTTGCCGGAATCGACAGTGCGGAGCAGGTGGACTGGTGGCGTCAGATCGGAGCTGACTCCGCGCGCGGCACCGCGTTCGCCCCGCCGGTTGCCCAGCAGTCCATTCCTGGCCTGCTGCGCACGTGAGCGCGTAACAGTGTTATAGCACCGAACGCCACTCACGCGCGGAGTACCTGCGCCAGCAGGTACTCCGCCTCAAGCCGCACCGGGCCGCCGTCGGGTGACACGTGCCGCTCGATCGCGGCGACCATCTCGTCGGCCCGATCACCGGCCGCCTGTTTGGCGGCGACATGCGCCGGCGAGTGCGCGGTAAGGAACGCGGTCAGCTCTTGGGGCGAGTCGAAATGCCAGGGCAGCGACCGGCGCTCGATCCGCACGTCGGTGAACCCGGTGGTGATGAACCTGCGTTCCAGCACCTGAGCATCGCCCCAGCTCAGCGCGTCGGGGGCAGCTGGGTCGGGTGGCACGAATTCCCTGACGATGCGGGCCCGCTCGGCGATGAAGCCGTCCACGGTCCACGCCGTGAGGCCGAGCCGCCCACCGGGCACCAGCACCCGGCGCAGCTGCGCCAGCGCCACCTCGGGATGGGGCGCGAAGATCACGCCGAAGGCCGAGAGCGCGACGTCCACGGTGGCGTCGGGCAGCGGCAGGTCCTCGACGTCGGCCTCGATCCACTCCACCGCGGGCCCGGTGCGCTGCCGGCCCAGTTGCACCATGCGCGGGGCGAGGTCACAGGCCGTGACCTGCGCACCGCGCGCGGCGGCTCGCACCGCGACATTGCCGGTACCGGCCGCGACGTCGAGAACGCGATCGCCCGCGCCCGGTGCGGCCGCGTCGACCAGCGCGACCGCCGCCGGATCGAGCAGCTGCGCGAGACCGGAGTAGTCGGCCAACCCCCACAGCGCCGCCGTGGCGGCCTGCCTGTCGCCTTGAGTCACGCCGCGCTGCGCAGCGTCGCCAGCTCGCGGGCCAGGTCGCGGCACGCCGGGTCGCGCCGGGCCGCGGCGGCCTCCTGCAGCGGCGCGAGCCGGGCCAATACCGACACCGATCGGAGGTCCTTGATTAGGCCAATCGCCCGCTCGGCAGTATGCAGGCCGGATCGCAATTCCCCGCAACGGAGCTGTGCCGCCGCGAGAAGCCCAAGATTGATTGTCTTACATGCCACGGCGTGACCCGCCCCACCCACCGCGGTTAATAGGGCCACTGCGGCGCGATCGAAGCGGCCAAGCGCGAGGTAGGTGCAGCCCTCGATGTGTGGCAGCGTGGTCGCGAAATACTTCCACGGCCGGGGTTCGTCGCTCGCCGCCTGATGGAAGTCATGGGCCCGGCGAAGCGCGGTCAGGGCCTCCTCCGCCAGGCCGAGCAACCCGAGTGCCGAGGCGCAGTCGTATTCCGACATTGCCCGGGTCAGCGGTGTCGGGGCAGTCGCCGCGCAGAGTTGGAAGAGCTTCAGGGCCTCGTTAGGCTCGACGCACAGCTCCATATTGCCCAGGGCATCCAGGCTCATGACCGCCCTGAGCCGGTCATTCCCGGCTCCAGCGCAGTCCACACTCCGGGTGAGGTGTTGGCGGGCGAGGTCTCGCAGCCCGGCACCGATGGCCGCAACTCCGGCGGCACGGTGTACATCCGCCAGCGCGATCAGCAACTGCTGCCGGACCGGCTCCCGCATGTCGGCGCCGAGCAGCGCCTCGCTGGTCCGGGCGTGCGCGGTCAGCGCGGCGGTCATCGGGATGCCGCCGTGATCACCGACGAGCTGGCTGAGCCGCCCGGTGGTAATCGCCACCTGCTCGATGTCGGCGGACCCGATCCGGCGCGGCACCGGGGTCGGGGCGTGCTCGACGCGGA
>JBOHFU010000534.1:0-3164 GCA_050699675.1 Pseudonocardiaceae bacterium | reverse complement strand
GTTTCCGGTGTCAGTATCGGCCAGAGTTCGTCGAGCGCGGCGGTGAACGTGTCGTCGTCGGCGAGCTCCTTGAGCAGGTCCGCCCGCAGCTGTTGCCATGCTTCGCGGTCGGCCCGGGTCAGCCAGCCCCGGCCGATCCGGGCTATCGCCCGTTCGGTGAGCACCCACGTGACGATCTCACGGAACACCGCGCGGGCCTCGTTGTGCGCCAGCCCGCTCGCGCGTGCCTCGTCCCTGGCCCACTCCGCGGTCTCGGCGTCGATCCGCACCGTGACGTCCGCCAGTGCGATCGGCAGCGGATGCTCCGGCAGCCGCTGCCGATCGGCGACCGCCGCCGCGAGCACGTCCAGGACCTTCAGCGAGCCCTTGAGTCGCGCGGCTTCCGGGGTGTCCTCGGCGGTGACGCGCAGGCCGGGCACGAGGTCGCCGGTGGTCATGAACACCACGTCGGACTCGCCCAGCGACGGCAGAACGCGGCCGATGTGGTTCAGGAACGCCGGGTTGGGCCCGACCACGAGCACGCCATGGCGTTCCATCCGCTCCCGCTGGGTGTAGAGCAGGTACGCGACGCGGTGCAGCGCCACCACGGTCTTCCCGGTGCCCGGGCCACCCTCGATCACCAGCACCCCTCGGTGATCGAGCCGGATGATCTCGTCCTGCTCGGCCTGGATCGTCGCCACGATGTCGCGCATCCCGTCACCGCGCGGCGCGTTGACCGCCGCGAGCAGGGCCGCGTCCCCTCGCTCGCCACCGCCGGGGCGGCCGAGCACCTCGTCGGTGAAATCGACCACCTGGCGCCCGCGGGTGTGGAACTGGCGGCGCCGACGCATGTTCTCCGGGGTCGCGGCGGTGGCGACGTAGAACGCGCGCGCCGCCGGCGCCCGCCAATCGAGCAACACCGGATCGTAGGAGTTCTCCTCGTCGAAAAGGCCGATCCGGCCGATGTAGGAATGTTCGCCCGAAAGGGTGTCCAACCGACCGAAACACAGCCCGTTGTCCGCGACGTCCAGCCGCTTCACCTCTTTGGCCAGCGCGCGCACCTCGACGTCCCGTTCCACGGGTGTCCCGCCGTTTCCCCGCAACGCCGCGTTGTACCCACCCTTCACTCGCGCGCGCTCGGCATCGAGCCGCGTGTAGAACCCGGCCACGTAGCTCCGCTCGGACCGCAATTCCTCTTCGTACCCCTGAGTTGACACATACCCCTCACAGCGACTAACTGATGTTAGGTTCGGCGGGTTCTCCATTGGGTTATGGAGGGCACACCAATTTTTTACCGTCCACCTCTTGCCAAGCCACCTCGCAGAACACGAAGAAGCGGGGCCTCGGCGCGACGCCCCTAGTGCTGTTTCAAGAAACTCCGATTGCGGCACTTTCCCTGGCTCGACGGTCCCGCGTGGTACACGCGGACACTGGCGGCCTTTCTCGGCTGATCGTGTCGAGCAGCAGCGTCGCGGCCACCGTTGCTCCGTCGGTGCGGATCGTGCCGGCCACGGCGGTCGCTCGTGCGCGGGTCTCGGGGGTCAAGGCCGTCCTGAGCGCGGCCGACAGGGACTCGATGGTCGGAGTCGGAGCGTCGTGTGCCGCGCCGATGCCCAACTCGGCCACCCGGCCGGCCCAGTACGGCTGGTCCGCCCACTGGGGTACCACCACCTGAGGCGCGCCGGCCCGGGCGGCCGTCGTCGTCGTGCCCGCGCCGCCGTGGTGCACGACGGCGGCCACCCGGCCGAACAGTGCCTGCTGGTTGACCTCGCCGACGACGAAGCAGTCGTCCCGGTCGTCGATCAGGGCCAGGTCGGCCCAGCCGCGGGAGACGAGTGCTCGGCGGCCCTGCGCGCGGATCGCCTCGATGGCCACCCGGGCGACGTCCTTCGGGGCGCGCATGCTGCCGAAGCCCACGTACACCGGTGGTGCGCCGGCGTCCAGGAACGCCTCCAACTCGGCCGGGAGTGGGCGAACGTCGGGCAGGATCCACGCGCCGGTCTGCACGACGTCGAGGTCCGCTGGCTCCTGCCAGGGGGCCAGGGTCGGGTCCGCCGCCAGCCACGGGTGGTCGGTGAGGATGTGGGCGCGGACGTTGTCCACCGGTGGCAGGCCGGCCGACGCCCGGTGGGTGTTGAGCGCCTCGCCGAACAGCGCGTTATAGCTCTGGACGTCCAGGTCATTCAGCACCCGGTTGTCGGTCACGTCCGGTGGCAATGGCCGGCCCGGCAGCGGGTGCGGCGGGTGGTGCGGCGACGGCAGGAAGATCGGACAGTAGCTCACGTATACGGAGCGGATGCCCAGTTTCTCGGCCACCGACCGCGCGCCGGCCGCGGCCGGCATCAAGCCGGACGCCACCAGCGCATCACATCCCTCGGCTGCCGCGGCGAGCGTGTCGAATTGCGCGGCGATCAACTCGGCCGCGCGCCGGGGCACGTCCGCCGCCGACGGCGGCGCCGCCCCGTGCACCAGCGGGCGCACCGGCTGGCCGACCGGCACAAGCGGCACGCCGACCTCGGCCAGCCGCTCCGCGCAGTCCGGTGGCGCGCACACCCGCACCTCGGCACCGAGTGCCCGCAACCGCACCGCGAGTCCCACCAGCGGTTCGACGCCCCCGCGCGAATCGTAGGTCGACAACAACACACGCATTCGTGACTCCCATTTCCGCAGGTTCTGGCCTCGGCCAGCGATTCTGCGGCACGACCCGGGTCTTGCCGCAAGCCCCCCAGTGCGCTATAAGTTGAGAGTGGCAGGGAGTAGGCACTCTCCTTTCCGGCGTCGCGGGCGACCACGGCCAGGCTTCCAGCCATCCAAAGATCTGCTGTGGCGACCACCGCTGTTCCAGCTTCTCCTCCACCATCGCGGCCAACCCTGGTAACCGCGAGAGCTTCGTCGGCTTCGAACGCTGTGCTCGCGACCACGCCGCCCGATAACCCCCGCGCCCGCCGTTATTCCTGACCTCGCGGCTGACCGTCGAGGGTGAGCGGCCCAACCCGGTCGCGATCGCCCGGAACGACAGATCCGCGGCCAAGCCACGCGAGATCTCCTCCCGCTCCGCCAACGACAACCGCAACTTCCACCGCCGCCGCGGCGCCGGCCGCACACCACCACACCGTTTCAGCAGTGTTGCGATGATCCGTTGAGACCGCCGTTTCGTCGAGCGAGGGCCACGGACTCCTTACCGT
>JBOHFU010000533.1:0-3166 GCA_050699675.1 Pseudonocardiaceae bacterium | reverse complement strand
GGGCAACTTTCCACCGAAAGTTGTCCCCAACGGCACCTCCGCAGCGAATCCATCTACCTCGCTGTGGGGCTGGTGGGGTAGGAGGGTGGGATGCTGCGTGTCGTGTCACGGCCGCGGCGGGTGTTTCTGAGTTACTCGTCGGAGTTGCGGCGGCTGCCGGTCGGGGAGTCGTTTGTGGCGACCGCGGAGCGGGGCCCTGCCCGATCGGTCAAATGGCCTCGCGAGGGGTTCAGCTACCTCCGCATAGTGGTGCCCCGGCGGAGGCGGTTGACGCTGCGGTCGATGGCCAGGTGGTGTACCTGATGCGCGATGGCCAGCCGGTCGCGGCGGCGGTACCGGCCGATGTCGCGACGGCGGGAGCTGCGGCTGTCGAGGCGCTGGAAGAGGTTGAGGACGTCCGGGTTGTTCGTGCTGCGCTGGCTGACCGTGCGCCTCGTGTCCCGCTGTCCGAGGTGCTGGCGGAGTACGCCGATGATCTCGCTGCATACCCCGATGTAGATGCTCGGTGAGCGACCGCTACGCGGTCGAGTTCGAGCGATCCGCGAACGAGAAGCACATGTCCGGTAACAGCCCATCGCGGAGAAGTCGGGATACCGGAGGCACCGCGTCTCTGGGGGTGACCATCCGGCACCCTGAGGCCGGCCAACCACCCCGGCCGACCTGCGCACGCTGGGTGAGCACGAGCGGCCTCGCGAGCTGGACAACTGGATCCGAGCGCAGCGCGAGCAGTGATCCGCTGTCCGGGTCGGCGTCCGGTGACGTATGCAGCGACTGTTGGGAGGCACTCCTCGTGAGTGGCAAACAGTGTTATGGCACTACTACACACTCACGGGTGACCACGGTTGCTGTGATGTCGTTCCGGCTCGGTGCGGCCGACGGGGTGTCGGTCGCCGCGGCGCAGTGGGTCACGGCGCTGCGCCGTCTCGGCTGCCGGGTGCGCACCGTTGCGGGAGCAGGCAACGCTGACCACCTAGTGCCTGGGCTCGCCTTTGACACCGATATCCCGGCCCGCGGCCGGGATATCGAGGCGGCGCTGCGCGGCGTCGATCTCGTCGTGGTGGAGAACGTCTGCTCGCTGCCGATGAACCCGCCGGTGACCGAGGCAGTCGCGCAGGTGCTGCGCGGGCGGCGGGCGGTGCTGCGCCATCACGACTTGCCCTGGGAGCGGGAGCGTTATGCACACCTGCGCGGCTGGCCACCGGACGACCCGAGCTGGCAGCACGTCGCGATCAGCGAGCACAGCGCCGCGGAGCTGGCCCGGCGCGGCATCGACGCGACCGCCGTCTACCACGGCTACGCTTGTATCCCACGCTGCGGCAACCGGGCGGCCGGGAGGGCCGCGCTGGGCGTGGCGCTGCAGCATCGGCTGCTGCTGCAGCCCACCCGGGGGATCGCGCGCAAGAACATCGCCACCGGGATCGCGCTGGCGCAGGCCGTCGACGCGGTCTACTGGCTGACCGGGCCCGTGGAGGAGGGCTACGGTCCGCAGCTCGCCGACCTGCTGGCCGAGGCACGCTGCCCGGTACGCCGCGGGCTGCCCCGCGGGTTGCGGATGGCCGACGCCTACGCCGCCGCGGATGCGGTGGTGCTGCCCTCGACGTGGGAGGGCTTCGGCCTGCCATTGATCGAGTCCGCGCTGGCCGGGCGGCCGCTTGCGGTCAGCGACTATCCGGTGGCGCGCGAGGTGGCGAGGCTGGGCTTCACCTGGTTCCCCGTCGACGATCCAGCGCCGCTGGCCGCCTGGTTCACCGACCCCGACCCAGCACTGCTGGAACGCAACCGGGCGCTGGCGCGGCAGCACTTCGGCCCGGACGTGCTGGCCGGTCGGCTGTCCGACATGCTGGCCCGCGCTGGGCTGCCTTGCCCTCGGCCTCGCTAGGTGGCGTGTAACTGCGGGCGACCTGATGGTTGTCCCGCATGGGGGGCGTTGAACGCGGGAAAGTTGTCAGACGGGATGTCGGAGAGGTCTTCGCAGCAGTTCGAAGGAAGGTCCGGTAGCCGGCGCCGGGCGAGTCTGCAGGCCTGGACGCAGCTCCATGACGTGATGATCGCAGATAATCTTCGCAATAGGGCTCTTAGGATCGCAGGATCCGTCTGACGTCGTCTGGACCGTCCGTCGGCAGACCACTACTCCGTGGCCGCGGTGTGCGGTCAGGTGTTGAGGGTGTCCCCGTCATAGGCGAGGGAGTCTTGGGAGTCGATCGGCCAGGCCTCAAGGGTGGGCCAGGTTCGGTGACTGCGGCCAGATCCCGTTCGGGTCGCCGATCTCGGTTGCGGCGAGTGGCGCAGCCGGGGACCGTTGAGGACCTCTGGGGGAAACGCACCGCTTGCAACCGCGCTGATGTGGACACCCCGACCCCTTCGGCGGCGCGGCGCTACCCCATCTATGGTGCGATCATGTCAATGCTGGACGACCTGTTGATCCGGGTGCTGCGTGGCCCGGTGCAGCGCCTGGTGGCCGAGGAACGCAACCGCTACACCCACGGTGACAGCGAAAACCCGCTCTACCGCTACCGGGTGCACGGCTCACTGGAGCGGCTGCACATCGACCCCACGGCGATCGTGAACAACGCGCTGTTCAACGTGTCCGGCGGGGAGATCACCATTGGCGAGTACGCCTTCTTCGGGCACGAGGTCGCGGTGCTCACCGGCACCCACGACATCACCAAGTTCGGCCGGGAGCGGCAGACCACCTTCCCCCGTTCCGGCCGTGACGTGGTGATCGAAGAGGGCGTCTGGGTGGCCAGCCAAGCGATGGTGCTGGGACCGGTGCGGATCGGGGCGCACGCGGTGGTCGCCGCCGGCGCCCTGGTGCTGGACGACGTCCCGCCCTACACGGTCGTCGCCGGGCGCCCGGCGAAGGTGCTCAAGAAGATCGACCCGCCGTGAAGGTCGAGATCGGCGCGGGGGAGAAACCGCATCCCGACTACGACGTGCACGTCGATATCCTCCCGCTGCCCGATATCGAGGTGATCAGCTGGATCGACCCGCTGCCGTTCGCCACCGCCTCGGTCGACGCGCTGCGCGCCAACCACGTGCTCGAACACCAGAGCTACGAGCTCGTCGAGCCGACCCTGCGCGAGTGGGCCCGGGTGATGCGGCCCGGCGCCCGGCTGGACATCGGCGTGCCGGACGCCCGGTTCGTCGCCGGGCAGTGGGTGCGCGG
>JBOHFU010000532.1:0-3166 GCA_050699675.1 Pseudonocardiaceae bacterium | reverse complement strand
CGCCGGGCGGCCAGGATCTGCTTGTTGAGCAGGTCGTAGCGCCTCTTGGGGGACATCCATCGGCGGTCGAAGTGGTCCGCTCGCAGGGTCGGCAGGATGCCGATCATGACCAGGCCCACACCCGCGGCGCTTGCCGCGTCGTTGGCCGTGTTCAGCGCGGCTCGCAGCTCACGCTCGAGGCCCAGCGCCTCGTCTGCGGCCAGCGGCCGGGGCCGGACGTTGATCTCGATGTTGTGCTGGCCGAGCTCAGTCTGGAAGGCCGGGTCGTCGATCTGCTCCAGTACCGCTTGGTTGGCCATCGCGGGATCGACCTTGTCGTCGATGAGGTTCAGCTCGAGCTCCAGCCCCATCTGCTCGGGGCCGGCGGAGAAGCTGTCCCCGGCGAGCATCCGGGCCAGCGCGTCCAGACAGCGCTGGATCTTCTCCCGGTAGCGCTGCAGGTCATGCTGGGTGTAGATCGAATCGATCACGCCCTCACCCATCCTCCCGCCACCCGGCGCACCCACACCGTGACACAGCGCCGCGAGCCGTGACCAGCCGCCGAACTGGTGGGGTTGGCGTCATGCGCACGCCGGTTGAGCCAGCAATCAGACCACTGCGCAAGACTGACAGCGTGGGAGAGATCGTAGAGGTACACGACGTGGACGATCCACGGCTGGCCGATTTCCGCGATCTCACCGTTGCCGACCGCCGCCCAGACCGTCCCGGCGGGCGGGGTCTGGTGATCGCCGAGGGTGTCGTCGTGGTCCGCAGGCTGCTGGACTCGCCGTACCCGCCGCGGGCCGTGTTCGGCGTGCCGGAGAAGGTCTCCCCGCTCGCTACCGACGTCGCCGCGCCCTGCTACACCGGTTCGCCCGAGCTGATGGCGCAGGTGGTCGGCTTCCGCCTCAATCGAGGCGTGCTCGCGACTGCCGACCGGGCGCCGGTGCCGCTGGTGCCGGAGTTGATCGCGCGGTCGCACCATCTCGCGGTGCTCGAGGGCGTCAACGACCATGAGAACCTGGGAGGGCTCTTCCGCAACGCGGCCGCCCTCGGGGTGGACGCGATACTGCTCGGCCCGCGCTGCGCCGACCCGCTGTATCGGCGCAGCGTGCGGGTGTCCATGGGACATGTGCTGCGAGTGCCGTTCGCTTGGCTTCGCTGCTGGACTGGAGATCTCGACGCACTGCGGGCCGCCGGTTTCCGGGTCGCGGCGCTGACCCCGGCGGCAGATGCGGTGCCGCTGTCTGAAGCCGGCCTGGGCGCTGGCCGGGTGGCCTGGTTGCTGGGTGCCGAGGGCCCGGGGCTGTCCGTCGAAGCCCTGGCCGCGGCGGACCTGGCGGTTCGCATCCCGATGGCGTCCGGGGTGGACTCGCTCAACGTCGCCACCGCCGCTGCGATCGCCTTCGCGACCGTGCGCGGTGCCGGTAATGCCCAGAATGCTCTGACGTGAACCGCTGCCGCGCATGGCTTGAGCTGCATGCTCGCGCTAGCACGCCGCCTGGGGAGCCCACGCCGTGGGCAACCGGTCTCACCGTCAGCGCGGTGACTGCGGTGATCGTCGGGATCGCGCTGCTCAGCCTCTCCCAAGGGCTGGCCACGGTGGGGTTCTGGCCCGTTGTGCTGGCGAATCTGCTGGTCGCCGCGGGCCTGACGCCGTCAATGTGGCTGGCCCGGGCAACCCCGATCTGGCGCTGGGTGGCCTGGGGCGCCGCCGCCGGCATCCTCCTCACCTGGATCGCCCTCCTCCTCTCCCTGCTCTAACCCGCCCAGCATCCAGAACGCGGGAAAGCTACGCGAGGGAGGTGTGCCAGGCCGAGTGCAGGGTGGCGAAGGGGCCTGTGCCGGTGATCAGTTGTTGCGGGGGGCCGTCTTCGATCACCTTGCCGTCGGAGAGCACCAGCACCCGGTCGGCGACCAGGACGGTGGACAGGCGGTGCGCGATGATCAGCGCGGTGCGGCCGGCGAGCACGGTGGCCAGCGCGGCTTGCACGGCTCGCTCGGAGGGGATGTCCAATGACGAGGTGGCCTCGTCGAGCACCAGCACCGCGGGATCGGCGAGCAGCGCCCGGGCGAACGACACCAGCTGGCGCTGCCCGGCGGACAGCCGCGCGCCGCGTTTGCGCACGTCGGTGTCGTAGCCGTCGGGCAGCGCGGTGATGAACTCGTCCGCGCCCACCGCCCGGGCGGCCGCCACCACATCCGATCGAGAGGCCCACGGCGACCCCAGTGCGATGTTGTCGGCCACCGACCCGGAGAACAGGAACGATTCCTGGGTCACCATCACCACCGCCCGGCGCAACTCGGCGTCGGCCACCGAGCGCAGGTCGACACCGTCGAGCCGCACGGCGCCCGCCACCGGGTCGTAAAACCGCGCCACCAGCTTGGCCACCGTTGACTTGCCCGCCCCGGTCGCGCCGACCAGGGCGACGGTCTGGCCGGCCGGCACCACCAGGTCCAGCTGCGCCAGCACTTCCGGGCCGCCGTAGGAGAAGCGCACCTGGTTGAAAACCACCTCGCCGCGAACCGGGACGGGCAGCGCCACCGGAGCGACCGGGTCGCCGACGGCGGGGCGCTCATCGAGCACCCCGGAGATCTTCTCCAGCGCCGCGGCCGCCGAGGAGTAGGAGTTGGCGAACTGGGCCAGCTCGTCCAGCGGGTCATAGAACCGGCCCAGGTAGAGCACGAATGCCGCGAGCACGCCCAGCGCCAGGGTGCCGTCGAGCACCCGCAGGCCGCCGAGCAGCAGGATCACCGCCACCGACACGCCACCGACCAACTGGATGGTCGAGGTGAACCGGGCGATCAGCGAGAACGCCTCGGTGTCTGCGTCGGCGAACCGGCCGTTGAGCTCGTCCATGATCGAGGCGTTGCGCCGCTCGCGGCGATACGCCTGCACGGCACGGATCCCGTTGATGGTCTCGACGAACTGCACGATCACCCGCGCTATCCAGGTGCGGGTGCGGCGGTAGGTGTGCTGCGAGCGCCGCTGGTACCAGCGGGTGAGCAGGGCCAGCGGGACGAAGCCGGCCAGCGCCACCAGGCCCAGCGGTGTGTCCAGCACCAGCAGCACCGCGCCGATGCCGACGATCGACAGCAGCGAGATGAACAACCCGTCCAGCCCACGGTCCAGCAGACCCTGCAGGGAGTCCAGATCGCTGGTCAGCCGGGAGATCACCCGGCCTGA
>JBOHFU010000531.1:0-3180 GCA_050699675.1 Pseudonocardiaceae bacterium | reverse complement strand
CTTCCGCCGGATGAGGCAGCTTGATCGGCGCCACGGGCAGCAGATGCGGCGGCGCGCACCTCGCTCAACGCGATCTCACCTCGCACCCAGGCACGTCCTGCTTCGACCGCCCAACAATGATTCCGCCTGTAGTGGATGGGATGCGTCGACCCTGGGCGTATCAGGCCGCGTGGCAACTGTCTCAACTAGACATGTACGGCCGGGTTGGCATGTCCCCGCGATGGCCCCAGGAGGGCTGCTCGATGGGGCTGAAAGACCACGCGCTCGTGCTCGCCCTGTCGGCGAAGCGGGGCCCTGGCTCGGATCTGGAATTGCAGCTGCTGCAGGTCACCTAGGCCGGTAGACCGGCTGACCGTCCGCAGCGTGACTCCGCCGTAGAGGCGGGGAGAGGAGACCAACGTGGCCACCCGCGCCGTGTTTGAGCCCGGCTGGCAGCGGCACATCGACGGCGACGTTCACGACTTTTTGGAGCGTATGGGCGCCGAGATCGAGACCGACGCGAAGGCTGCGTGCCCAGTCTGGACTGGCCGACTGCGGGACTCCACCGAGCACGAAGTGGACGGCGGCACCGTGCGGATCGGCAATGGCAATGACGTCCCCTACGCCGGGTACGTCGAGGAGAGCGCCCGCTACATGACCAAACCGTTCTTACGCCCCAGCCTGGTCGGGGTGAGATCGCTGTGACGCCCCGACGCCCGGTGTCGGCCTGCCCCAAAGGCCACCCGCTGCCGACGCTGCCCACCAGGTGGTTCGACGGTGTCGCTTGGCGTGATGGCCGTGAGGCCTGCCGGCACTGTGACGAGGCGGACGCCGCGATGGACCGGACGAAGGCGACGGTCTCATGACGCTGTGCTCCAACAGCGAGCTGATGGCGGTTTCGTGGCTGGGTGGCACGCGGCATGGGAGCAAGCGCGACCGACCCACGATGCGACGTTGGCTCAGGCACTCGCGGAGGCCGCCGGCATCCCCGAGCTGAGACCGCTCGTCAACGCCCTACACACGGCCACCGGCACGACCCGTGTCTGACAGACGGCGGAGTGCTTTGGAGGTCCGCTCGTGACGTCGGCTATGGCCTTGCAGGGACGCGTTGTCCTGGTGACGGGTGCTAGCCGGCGGATCGCTATTGGTGCTGGCGTGGCCCGTCGGCTGGTCGCTGATGGCGCCGCGGTGCTGGTGCACTCGTGGGCTCCGCACGACGCGGAGCAGGCCTGGGGTGCTGACCCAGGTGGCGCGCAAGCTCTGGTCACTGAGTTGCGCGATCAGGGCGCGCGGATTGAGCACGTCTCTGGGGACCTCGCCGCCCCCGAGGTTCCCGGCCAGCTTGTGGACGCCGCCCGCCGTGCCTTCGGGCACGTGGACGTCGTCGTCGCCAATCACACCCGCAGCAGCGCCCAGACACTGGAGGAGCTGACCACGGAGGAGATCGACCTCAGCTACGCGGTCAACACCCGGGCAACACTGCTGCTAGTGCAGGCGTTCGCCGCGCAGCACGACGGCCGCCCGGGTGGGCGGGTAGTGCTGTTCACCTCCGGGCAGTACCACTCGGCCATGCCGGGGGAGCTGCCCAACATCGCCTCGAAGGGGGCACTGCACCAGCTCACGCCCAGCCTCGCCGTGCACCTCATGGCCCGCGGCATCACGGTCAATTGCGTCGACCCAGGCCCCTAACGACACCGGCTACGCCGACGCTGCCACCAGGGCCGCCGTCGCCGCGCGCAACCCAGGCGGCCGCTGGAGCACTCCCACCGACACCGCCCGGCTGGTGGCGTGGCTGGTCAGCGACGAAGCCGGCTGGGTGACCGGCCAGGTCATCGCCTCAGACGGAGGCTGGTCAGCCGCCGGTTAGGCCCCTTCGGGCGACGTCCCATGATGGTTGAGCGTTGAGCGTCTCGGCGTCGAACCCGGCCGTCTTCCGGTACTGCAGCGCGATCGAGTCGAGCTCGTCGTTGGTCATCACATCTTCGATTTTGGCGAAACCGTTCGGTGCTCGTTCCTCGACCAGCTGCAGCACCCGCTCGGGACCACGCTGCCGGTTGGACAACACCAGCGCGTTCATCCGCTCCCGGCGGGCGTCCTCGTAGGCGGCCAGCCCGGCCACCGGATCGTCGGCGCGGGCCAGCTCCCAGGCCAGCACCCGACCGTCGATGATCGCCTGGGTACCTCCATTGGAGCCGAACGGGTACATCGGATGCGCCGCGTCGCCGAGCAGGCTGACCCGACCTTTTCCCCAGTGCGGCAACGGGTTCCGGTCCACCATCGGGTACTCCCAGATCCTCGGCGCGGCGCGCACCAGCGCCGGCACGTCGAGCCAGTCAAAGCTTCGATCGGCCACGTGCGGCAGCACGTCGTCCAGCCCGCCCAGGTAGTGCCAGTCCCCGAGCGGGGCCTGCGTCGGTTGACCCAGTCGCACACCGACTCCCCAGTTCACCACAGACCGGCCGCGCTGCTCGGCGATCCTGGAGACCGGGTAGGCGACCACCAGCGGGCCGGCCCCGGACAGGATCATCGTGCGACCGCCGAGGAACGGCTCGGTATCGGTCAGGCCCCGCCACAGATGAATGCCGTTCCAGATCGGCGGGCCCTCGTCGGGGTGCAGCTGCGCGCGCACCGCGGAGTTGATGCCATCGGCACCGATCAGCACATCGGCCGACTCGACCACGAGACGACCGGTCCGCCGGTCCCGCAGCTCGACCGACACTCGGGCATCGCTGTACTCGAAGCGCTCAACGGCCTGCCCGGTCCGGACCGCGTCAGCGCCGAGGCGCTGACGCACGGCGTGCAGCAACATCATCTGCAGCTCGCCTCGATGGATCGAGTACTGCGGCCAGCGGTAACCGGCGGCCAGGCCCCTGGGCTCACCGCAGATCCGACTGCCGAAGCGGTCGTAATAGATCAGCTCCATGGTCGGGATGCCGGTGGCCGCCAGCTCGTCGGCCAACCTCAGCTCGACCAGCTCGCGGGTGGCGTGCGGGAGGATGTTGATGCCGACGCCGAGCGCTCTGAACTCGCGAACCGCGTCGACGACTCGCACCTCGATGCCTGCCGCATGCAGGCTCAACGCTGCCGACAGCCCGCCAAGGCCAGCGCCGCCGATCAGGACATCCACGACGAACTCCTTAGCACCGATACACCGAACAGCCTGCACGGCGATGACATCGCGGTCAGCGGCGAGCGTAAGCG
>JBOHFU010000530.1:0-3187 GCA_050699675.1 Pseudonocardiaceae bacterium | reverse complement strand
AGGCCCGGTGCTCCTGGTACCCGACCTGCCGGCCTTCCTCCGCGAGATCAAGCAAGGCCGATTCGACCCCCGCTGACCTCGGTCTGCCGTCCTGGTTCTTATGTGGTGAAGGCCAGCTCTGCCCGTTCGGGTCGGGTGACCATGGCGCCAAGCTCATCGGGCTAGCGCGGTGCGTCCCGAGTGGGCTCTGCGGTGTCGACAGGGACGGGTAGCAGCCAGCTCGGGCCGTCCGGGCCCCCGAACCAGACGGTGTGCCGGGTGGGGGTGGCGGTGAGCCCGAATTCGTGCCACTGCGGGGAGCCGAGGTCGGCCCACTGCTCCCATGCGGTCTCGACGTGCGCCCACAGCGGCGTGGGTCCGGCCTCCCGCACGAGGTACCGGGCCTTGGGGTCCGGTTCGCGGGTTACCTCGGCCCACGACCCATCCGGGGCGCGGAGTTCGGTGACGGTGGCGCCGCCGTCCCCGTTTCCGGATTCACGACGCCACATGCTGCGCAAGACTCCATGCGGGAGGTGGAGCTGGGCGAGGAACGGGAACCGGGCACCGCCGTCGAGCTGGGCGGGGGCGACCGTCGTGGTGCGAGTGGTCGGCGCGGCGTCGGTACGCCGGGGGCGCGGGGTGCCGACGCTCGGGCCTGCGGTGGCGCGGCGGCGCATGAAGCAGCCCCACCACGGCAGGAACCGGCCCTGCACGGTGTCGGGGGCAACGTGGCGCAGGGCGAGGAGGTTTCCGGCGCCGAGGGGGCCTTCGATGTGCACGAGCGCGAGCCCGTCGGGCTGGAGCTGGTTGATCCACGCGGCCGGCACGGCGAACAGCGCACAGGTGGCGATGATCCGGTCGTAGGGGGCGGGCTCGGGCAAGCCCTCGATGCCATCGACGGCTGCCAGAGTGGCGGCGGTGTAGCCGAGCTGCGTGAGCCGGTCACGGGCGTCATCGATGAGGTGGGGGTCGACGTCGACGGAGTACACGTTCGCAGCGCCGAGGCGGTGGGACAGGAGGGCGGCGTTGTATCCGGTCCCGGTGCCGATCTCGAGCACGCGCATACCGTCGGTGACGTCGAGCGCCTCGAGCATGCGGATCATGAGGTCGGGCTTGGTCGAGCTGGACACCGCCGCCTGCGTGCCCCGGTCGGCGAAGTCCGCCACCTGCGTCACCAACGTTGTCCGTGAGTACACCAACTCCAACCAGCGCCTGACACTGTCCGGATCCTCGGGTTCGTGCAGGGTCCAGTGCCGCGAGCGGCCCTGCTGGTCATCGGTGTAGTAACGCGGCACAAACACGTGCCGTGGCACCTCCTGCACAGCTGCCCGCCACTGCGGGGTGTGCATCTTTCCCACGGCGTCGATGTCGTCGGCAAGTCGTCGCGCCAGTTCTCGCCATGTGGACTCAGGAACTGTGACTGTCACGCGACAATTCCTCTCACCAGGAACCGGACGAGGCTGTCGGTGATCGGAATACCGGTGCCCCTTCCAGCCCTCATTTGCCGGACGCTCTTATACGACCACGAGTAGGCCGGTGGCGTACATCACCAACGCACCTGCGGCGAGGCCGCCGTAGGTGACCGGGTCGATCAGGCCGCTGGCCCGGTCCCGCAGGCTGGGCTCGATCTGCACGATGACCTGCAGGATCGCGCCGACCCCGATCCCGAGCAGGAACGCGGACAGCTCGGCGTTGACGACGGTGGAACCGATCAGCGTCCCGGCCACGGCAGGTGCGCCGGCCAGCAAACCCAGCCCGAGCAGGCGCAGCAGGGACACCGGTCGCGCGGCCAGCGGCACCACCACAGCGAGACCCTCCGTGGTGTTGTGGATGGCGAATCCGATCACCAGCGCTGCGCCGATCGCCAGCTCGCCGATCGCATAGGCCGACCCGATGGCAAGTCCCTCGCCGAGGTTGTGCAGCCCGATCCCGATCGCGATCATCAGCGCGAGCCGTTGACCGTCCGGAGATTCCGCCGCAGACCCGCCGCGGTCCCGGCGAGCCTGCAGGAACCGGTCCACGGACGTCAATGCCAGGAAAGCGAGGCCGGCACCGAGCACGACGAGCGCGACGCCGCCGAACACAGCACCGGTCTGCCCAGCGAGCCCGATCGCCTCGATCGCAGCGTCCGCGGCCAGAAACGCCAGCAGCCCGACGGTCAGCGCCAGCAGCACCCGCACCGTCCGCGCGCTCACCCGTCGCACTGCGGGCAGGAACAGCATCCCGAGCAGGACGGGGATGATCCCGACGTAACTGCCGAGCAGCACCATGAGCCCGACGGACCCGCCGTCCGGTCGGGGCGTCGTTGTCGCCACCGGGATCTCGTGCTCGATCACCGCGCCCGTCGAGGTGAGGATCGAGACCAGGTACGGCTGGCCGTCCTGCCACGGCACGTCGAGCCGGAGCGTCCCGGCGCCGAGCCGCCCGATCGGCTCCTCGCCCCCGGTGAACCCCACAAAGGAGTCGTTGACCGCGACCTGGCCGACCTGCACCGGATCGGGCCCGGCGTTGCGCACGGTCAGCTCGATGGTCCCTGGGGACAACACCGCCCGTTCGACGGCCAACGTCTCGATCGGTGGGCCGCTGCGCTCTGGCAGCGTCTGCCCGCCCAGAATGCCTACCAGGAACAGCGCCGCTGCGACGGTGAGCACGGTCGCGATCGCGAGCGCCCAGCCGCGAGCGCGGCGCAGCATCACCGGCTCGGCGTTCATTCGACTACCTCGAAGAACCCCATCCAGCCCAGATCGGCGAACTCGGTCTTGTGCGCGTGGAACATGTACCGCCCGACGTGCGGAAAGCGCAGCTCGCAGATCCCGCGCTGACCCTGGCCGAGCACGACCGTGTCGGTGTAGTCCGCAGGCTCGCGCCGGGTGCCCGTCGGGTAGTACTCGAAGAAGTTCCCGTGCAGGTGAAAGCTGTTGATCGGGTCGTACTCCAGGATGTTCACCAGGTAGATCCGGACCAGCTCGCCGCGGCGCACCCGGACCGGCTCGTGCATGTAATGAAACGGGATGCCGTTGACCGCGTAGAGCTGGTTGCCCTGGCCGTCGAAGGTCGTGTTGTAGCCGTGCATCACCATGACCAGCTCGTCGGCCGCGGGGCGCGGCTGCGGCGGGTCGATGAGGAATGTGCCGTACATCCCGCGGGCGATGTGCTCGGCCAGCGGGCCGACGTGGCAGTGGTAGAGGTGCAGCCCGAACGGTTCGGC
>JBOHFU010000529.1:0-3188 GCA_050699675.1 Pseudonocardiaceae bacterium | reverse complement strand
GCAGTGCCCTACGGGCTGCCCGCCGAACGCGCCCTGCTTCGCTGGATCGAACAGGGGCGCCCGGCCCTTGTGCAGTCCCATTCAGCCGCGGCGCTGTTTCTCGGTGCCCGTGGTGGACGGGTCGATCAGCGGATCGTTCGAGCCGTCGTGCACGGCGTGATCGGCGCGGTGGCGGGCCTGCCGGATATGGGCCCGCACGGGCTGCGGCACAGCGCCGCGACTCATCTGCTGGAGGGGGGCGCGGACCTTCGCGCCGTTCAGGAGTTACTCGGTCACGCTACGCTCGCCACCACGCAGCTCTACACGCACGTTACTGTTGAGAGGCTGAAGGCGATCCATGACCGGAGCCACCCTCGTTCCTGAGCATTCCGGGGGTCGCGACCGCATTCTGACCGCTGTCCCCCCGGCCGATCCTGGACCCCTGAGCGGGGATGCCGACGCCAGGGCCGAGGAGGTGGACGCCGGCATCATCGCGTTGTGGCAGGCCTACGGCAAGGAACGGGACGTAACTCTGCGTGACCGGCTGATCCTGCACTACGCGCCGCTGGTGAAGTACGTGGCCGGTCGGGTGGGAACTGGACTGCCCACCCACGTTGACATCGCCGACCTCGTGCAGTCGGGCATCTTCGGTCTGTGGGACGCCATCGACCGTTATGAGCCCGAGCGTGGTTTGAAGTTCGAGACCTATGCGATGCAGCGAATCCGAGGGGCGATCCTGGACGAACTGCGTGCTCAGGACTGGGTGCCGCGTTCGGTGCGCAGCCGAGCCCGGGAGGTCGAGCGTGCGCTGGAACGTCTGGAAAGTCGGTTGCAGCGTTCCGCCAGCGATGCCGAGGTGGCTGCGGAACTCGGCATCACCGTTGCTGAACTGCGGGAGCTCTACGCCCAGCTGCAGCTGACCAGCGTGGTTGCGCTGGATGAACTTCTTGCCGTCGGCCGCGGCGGCACCTCGCTCGCGGAGACACTGCCCGACGACAGAACCGACGATCCGGGTGCTGCACTCGATTCGGTCGAGAGCCGTCGCCTGCTCGCCGAGGCGATCTCGCAGCTCACCGACCGGGACCGGGTGGTGGTCTCGCTGTACTACTTCGAGAACCTCACCCTCGCCGAGATCGGCCGGGTGCTTGGAGTCACCGAGTCCCGGGTATGCCAGCTGCACACCAGAGCGGTGCTCCGGTTACGGAGCAAGATGCTCGACGCCTCCGCCGGCTGACTCCCCGGGCCGACTGAATCCCCCAGGCGGCGGGCCGTCGATGGGCAGCAGGCGCACCCGGGCATTCACGACCAGGCGCAGCGGATCCAGATACTCCCTGTCGTGTCCCGAACCGCGGCGCACACCCCAGTGCAGGCAGGCGGTAGCGGTGCAGCCGGGGTGGCCGAGCTGCACGGTACCGAGCTGCTCACCCCTGGCCACCCGGTCTCCGGCGGTGACGGTAGGTGACACCGGTTCATACGTCGTGCGTAGCCCGCCCGGGTGGTCCACTGACACGACACCGCGGCCGGCCACTGCTCCCGCGAACACCACCGTACCGGTGCCGGCGGCAAATACTGGCGCTCCGGCCACGGTGGCCAGGTCGACACCGCGGTGCCCCGGTCCGAAAGGGGACGTCGGTGCCTGGAAGCCCCGAACCACGGCCGGGGTACCGGGCAGCGGCCAGCCGAACATCCCGGTGCGCAACTGGGGCTGGTCACCGGCGTCCTCCGGCCCAGGCTGTACCGCCAAGCCAGTCGGGGCCACCATCCCAGCCCCCGCCCCGCCGGACAGCACCGTGACAAGCATGGCGCAGATCAGAACTCGAAACACACCGGACAGCGTCCCGGCGACGGCCCCGGCTGCCCAGAAATGGGGCGCGCGGCTGTGGATGGGCCAGGCAGTGTGGACAGCTGCGGACGGCAGTCCCACCTCGGCTGGGGCCGGGCGTGGGCACACCGTACACTTCAGGAGCGACCCGCACGCGGGTCGACTTCGCGCGCCAGCGCTCATCTCTACCGGGCCTCGGCTTTATCCGGGGGCCTCGTAGGGCTTCGGCGTCCGGCGGTCTTCGTCGCGATCGGTGATCGCACGGAGTCCGGTCGCTGGCCTGGCGCCAGGGCGGCGGTCCGACCCGGCCCGCCGCGACAACCGCCTGAGCGCGCCGGCGGAGGCCGATGCGCCCGACACATCGAGGTGTGTATCGGCCATGGCCGTCGTCACCATGAAGCAGTTGCTCGACTCCGGCGTGCACTTCGGGCACCAGACCCGCCGCTGGAACCCGAAGATGAAGCGGTACATCTTCACCGAGCGCAACGGCATCTACATCATCGACTTGCAGCAGACGCTGACCTACATCGACCGGGCCTACGAGTTCATCAAGCAAACCGTGGCCCACGGTGGTTCGATCCTGTTCATCGGCACGAAGAAGCAGGCCCAGGAGGCGATCTCGCACCACGCGCAGCGGGTGGGCATGCCCTTCGTGAACCACCGCTGGCTGGGCGGCATGCTCACGAACTTCTCCACCGTGCACAAGCGCCTACAGCGCCTCAAAGAACTCGAGTCCATGGAGCAGACCGGTGGATTCACCGGGCTGACCAAGAAAGAGATCCTGATGCGCACCCGGGAGAAGGACAAGCTGGAGAAGACCCTGGGCGGCATCCGGGACATGCAGCGCGTCCCCAGCGCGGTATGGATTGTGGACACCAAGAAGGAGCAGATCGCCGTCGGCGAGGCCCGCAAGCTGGGCATCCCGGTCGTGGCCATCCTGGACACCAACTGCGACCCCGACGAGGTCGACTACCCCATCCCGGGCAACGACGACGCGATCCGCTCCGCGGCACTGCTCACCCGGGTGGTGGCCGACGCCACCGCCGACGGGTTGATGTCGCGGGCCGGACGCTCCGGCGGAACTGACGGCTCGGACAAGCCCGATGCCGGTGTCGGTGTCGACGAGCCGCTGGCTGAATGGGAACAGGAGCTGCTGGTCTCGGGCAACCCGGTGGACCGCGAGGCTGCGTTGCAGCAGGCTGAACCGACGACTGCGAACAACGGCGTGTCGCACACCTGAGCCTGCACCTCTCGACCCCACTAGAACGAGCCAAAGAACGACAGGACGGAAAGCCACGATGGCGAACTACTCCGCCGCCGATGTCAAGCGAATCCGGGACCTGACTGGTGCCGGGATGATGGATTGCAAGAGAGCCCTGGAAGAGTC
>JBOHFU010000528.1:0-3192 GCA_050699675.1 Pseudonocardiaceae bacterium | reverse complement strand
CCGCTACCGGAGCGATCGGCGCCATCAGCCTGCGCGCCTTCAACGTGGCCGGAGCCCTGCCCGGACACCCCGACCGCGACACGACCCGGCTCATTCCCCAACTCCTGGCCGTCCAGCAGGGCCGGGCACCCGAACTGGTCGTCAACGGCGACGGCACCGCGGTCCGCGACTTCGTGCACGTGGCCGACATGGCTACCGCATTCGTCCTCGCCCTGCGCGCGTGCCAGCCGGGTACCTGGCGCGCCTACAACGTCGGCAGCGGCCGCCCTAGCACCGTGCACGACGTCATCGTCACCGCCGAAACCGTGACCGGACGACTTGTCCCGCGACGGCACGCCCCAGTCGCACGCGAGCCGGCGAAGCTGTTGGCCGACAGCACCCGCATCCGGTCCGAGCTGGGCTGGCGACCCGAAAAATCAACTCTTCCGGAGATCATCTCGGACGCCTGGACCGCTCTGACCAGCGATTAGGCGCCTGCCGAATATTCGATTCTCGAATAGCGCGAAACTGACTTCGCTGCGCGTACCGCAACGGTCTCAACTGCTGTTGTCTTGCCGACCATGAGCACGGATCCCGTCAGCGAGCCAGCGCGCCGTACCGATGACGACGTGCGAGAACGGCTGGCCGCGATTGACCACCGTCTTCACCAGATATCGACCACCATCGGCAAGTTGCTCGGCCAACTCGATGAGATCCGTGCCGACCTCGAAACGCTGATCGCGGCGCTAGGACCGGGCGGGCCGGCTCCGGTCCACCCCACCCGGTATGTGCGCGCTGATGAGGTGGGCAGCGATGGCGGATAGTCCAGAGTTGGCGGCCGCGAAGCACCTGCTGGACGCCGCGAAGGACCGGGGGTTCACCTTCGAGCGGATCGCGCTCGGTCAGGACGCGCCCTTGCGGGGTGTGCGGGAGAGCCCAGACTGGATGGATGAGGTTTATATCGGTGGGCTGTCCACCGGGTGCTCCGCAGCGCGGCGACGCCGCTACTCACTAATCGTGCCCGGTGGGCTACCGGTCACCGAGCGGGTGAGCGGCGACGCGCTGGAAGTGCTGCACACGGTGATCTTCGATTGGAATCCCTGACCGCGGCCCGGTCGCCGGTTGGCCTCCCACAGCCCACCCACCTGTTCCCTGACGGACTGGCCGTCCCGGCGGTGGTGAGCGACCGGGCACCCTCAACCAACGGAAGCGCAGGAATCCCCGGGATGGGCAAACACAGCAAGCTGCGCCAGCACCGTCACCAAGTCGCGCCACCGAGAGGGCTGGTGGAGATGGTGGACATCCGCACCGGCCACAACCATCTGCTGACACCGGATGCCGCCGCCGCGGGCCGGCAGGCCGCGGGCCGTTACCGTGCCCTGTGCGGCGCGGATATCCTGCCTGCGGCGCTGGTCGATCCTGGAACGGGCTACTGCTGGCCATGCCAGTCCCACTACCATCCCCGCCCCACGCACCGGTAAATGATATCCGCGACAACTGGCAACCCCCTGGACTCCGCGACCGTCGAGCGCGCCGG
Source organism: Pseudonocardiaceae bacterium (assembly GCA_050699675.1). GTDB lineage: Bacteria > Actinomycetota > Actinomycetes > Mycobacteriales > Pseudonocardiaceae. The sequence goes on along the minus strand of JBOHFU010000528.1, from coordinate 1,676 downwards.
TCGGTGATCCCGTCCCAGGAACGTCGAGCGTCGTTGACGTGGCTGTGTCCGTGGAATCGGGACGGCCGGGACAGGATCTCGCCACCCGTCCCAGCCTAAGCCTCGATAAGCTTTCCGCAGGTAAACAGCCTTCCCGAACCTGTCCTATTGCACCTGTCCCGCACAAGCTTCGGCGGGACACCTCGGGCCGGCATCGCGGATCACCCGCAGATGGCCGCGTTCCCGACCCTCAGCAGGCACCCAACATGCCCGGTCCAACTCGCGTTGATCCTCGATCACGCCTGCTGCGTTTTCGGTTCGATTCGAACGGTGTCCGGATCGAACCCCGGCCCCGGGCGCGTGATGGGCAGCACGGTGACCGTCATCAGGCAGTCGAGCACGGCACGGCGCCGGCCGATATCCAGCCCTGCCCACACTGCGGCCGGGTCCGGGGCGTCCACAATCCCGGCCAGTGGACTGCTGGAAGTCACCGCAGCAATCTCAGCCTCGGCGCGTTCCAGCCGTGCCGTGGCACGGCTACGGGCGATCTGCGCCTCAGCCCGGGTCAACTCACCCTCGCCGAGCATCTCGGCGATCTCGGTCAGCCGGACGCGCGCAGCGGTGGCCGTGGCACGGAGCGCGGACAGGTTCACCTCCGGCGCGGCGGGACGCAACAACCCGACGGCGTCCGGACGGGACAGCCGCTCCACGATGATCGCCTCAATGTAGGCATCCAGCGGCCCGGCTTTTCGCACTACGTGACCGGTGGTGCCGCGCTCACCGGGACAGCGGTAGCACGGGATACCCCGCCCGGCGGTGGACACCCGCAGCGAAGGCCGCTCACACCCGGCGCAGCGGTAAATCCCCGACCCCAGCCACTTCACCCGCGCGTCGGACGGACTGGTACGCCGGGCCGGGTCGGTCAGGATCCCCACCACCGCCCGCCACTGCGCTTCCGGCACGATCGCCGGCCAGTTCGCCGGACCGATCACCTGCCCCTGGTGGTCGCGCAGCCCGACGTTACGGGCTCTGAGCAGCAGCGCGCGCACCGCGTGCGCGTCCCACGCCCGGGCCTTCATAGAGGTAGTCAACCCGGTCGCGGTGAGATCCCGGGCCACCGACCGCAAAGAGGCACCGGCTAAGACGGATTCCACCGCGGCACACACCGCCACGGCCTCGGGCTCCCGCACGGTTACCCCGTCGTCCTCATAGCCGAACGGTCGCGGACCGCCCGAGCGGTTACCGGCCTGGGCGCGCTGCAACGCCGCTGCCGCCACCCTCTCACCACGGTGCTCGCTTTCATACCGGGCCAGAGTGCCCAGCGTGCGGGCCAGCATCCGCCCGGACGGGGTCGACAGGTCCAGCGTCCCGGCCCTGACGCAGTGGGTGGGGACCTCCCGGCCCTCGTTGCACACGCTGATGTACTCCTCCAGCTCGATCGGGGAGCGGTGCAACCGGTCGGTATGCCAGGCCAGCACGGCATCAATGCGCCCGGCCCGGATCGCCTCCAGCATCGCCTGATAGCGCGGCCGTCGCTTCCCCGAGTAGGCACTCAGGTCGTTATCGCAGAACACCTCGGTCACCAACCAGCCCAGACGCCCAGCCAGCTCACGGCAGTCCTGCTCTTGGCGTTCGACGCCGAGCCCGGCGCCGGTCTTGTCGTGCGAGATCCGGCAGTAGATCGCGGCTCGGCGCGG
>JBOHFU010000527.1:0-3195 GCA_050699675.1 Pseudonocardiaceae bacterium | reverse complement strand
TGAGCGTGCGTAGCTACGTGAACGGCACCGGGCGCCGCGAACAGACCGACTATCCGCTGGAAGCGGTGCGGGAAGCGATCGTCAATGCGGTGCTGCACCGCGACTACAGCAACGTGACGCGGGGTACCCAGATTCAGGTCGAGCTCCACCCGGACCGGCTCGTGGTCCGCAGCCCGGGCTCGCTGTACGGCCCGGTGAGGGTCGAGGACCTTGGTACCGAGGGGGTGTCGTCCTCGCGCAACGCCTTCCTGGCCGCCTTGCTGTCCGATACGTACCTCCCGCGCAGCGACCGGCTGGTGGCCGAGAACCCCGCATCCGGTATCCCGGCGATGATCCGTGAGCTACGGCGATCGGGCCTCGGCCGACCGATCTTCAGAAATCTTCCGAGCCGGTTCGAGGTGGAGTTCAGCAGATCACCGGTGATTGAGTGGGCTGATCCGCCCAGCTCCACCAGAGACATCGTTGCGACGGAACTTCGCCGGAGGGGACGAGCCACTGCCGCACACCTCGTGACCGTCGCCGGTCGTTCCCGAGCGTCCGTGCTCTCTGCGCTGCGAGCCCTGATCGCGGACGGCGCCGTCGAGGCTGAGGGAGATCCTCAAAGCCCGCAACGTGCATATCGCTGGGTGCGACCCGACTAGATACCCCACGGACACTCGGTGCGTCCGCGTGTGTGACGGCGATTAAAGCCGACCCCGATCAGCCGGGGTTCTCCCGTCGGCATCCCGCACTACTGGATCGTGGACCTCGACGAGCCGGTGTCGCTGCTCGACCGCCGCAGACGTCCCCGCCTCGTGAGTGGGTGACAGTGTTCTCACACCGTTATCCGCTGACGAGGGGGCGTAGCTCCAGATCCGCCAGCAGTAGGGCGTGGTCGCTGCCCGCAGCGGCGGCCTCCTCCGCCAGGCATTGGACGTCGAGCACCTCCAGGTCGCGGGTGGCCCACAGGTGATCGTTGGTTGCCCGCAGCACCTCGACCAAGCCGTGCACCGGGTCCGAGCCGAGTAGCGGGTCCGCGCTGTCGAGTACCGGCGGGCCGGCGTCGATGCCGAAGACGACCGGACCGGGCACGGTGGCGAACCAGCCCGCGATCCCAGCGTGGAAGGCCCGCTGCAGCTCGGCCGGGGGCGGGCCGGCTCCCGGCCGGCCGTGAAAGCTGCACACGGTGAGCAGGTCGCCGGTGGACAGCGCCACCTGGGCCGCCACCGTGCGCCACAGAAACCCGAGCCGAACCGGGTCGCTGACCTCGAACGGGGCCCGGCTCAGCACGTGGGAATCCAGCAGGGCGGTGGTAGAAACACCTAACACCGCGCACCCGAGCCGGTACTCGCTACCCCGCTGGTCGTACAGGTCGGTGGACAGGGCACCCCAGGAGAACAGCCTCGACTTGCGGTGCATCCGTTCATGGGCCGACGGGTGCGGCAGCAGCGCGCGGTAGACCGGCCGGCCGATCTCCTGGAGCAGCGCCAGGTCGGGCCGTAACTGACGGAGCAGCTCGACCTTGGCGTCCAGTAGCCCGGTCGGCCGGGAATCGACGTTCCAGCTCACCACTCGCAAGCGCATCGGAGCCAGCCGGTCACTGCCGTTGGCCGGGCGGCTGGTGCTCTGCGACCCGGTGGATCTCGGGGACGAATCCCCATACCGAACCCAGCCGCCCCGGCTCGAAATCCTCGCCGACCCGCCGCCGGTAGGACGCCTGGAGGATCGGCTGCTCGTCAAGCCCCTGGTTGATCGCCAGACATGGCGGCCGGTAGGAACAGGTCGAGCAGTGCTCCCAGGACGGGTTCGGGTAGATCCGCAGCGACGGATCGGTCATCTCCTGCACCTCGCGCGCAACGGCGACGCCCCGCCGCTCGATCTCGAGTTCCGTCCTGGGGATGTGGGTGCGGCGGAAGGATCCGGTGCGGCGCTGCGTGATGATGCCGCCCGGCCCCGGTATCGCCCGGACCGCGACCTCGGGCGTCTGCGCCGGGTCGGGCATGGCCGCGTGCAGCTCGTTATGGATCGTGCCTTCGAGTCTGGCGAGGAAGCCGAGCTGCCACGCCCAGCTCCGAGTCAGGGCCTGCTCGTCGATCCGGAGCGCCTCGATGCCCGGCCAGGCTGGGTCGGTGATGATCCGGTGCTCGACGAGCCAATACAGCTCGTGGTCGTCGATCACCGCCAGGTCGATCTTCACGCGGTACTGGATCGACCGCTGGTCCGGTGTGATGAGACCCCTGTCGGGGTTGGCTGGATCGGGGACGTTGACGTCGAACTGCGCCGCGACCTGGATCGGGGTGAAGCGGTCGGTCTCCTGCGCCCATTCGAAGTAACGCTGCAGAACGCCAGTGCCCAGCTCCAGATGCTGGTCCCAGTCGCGGACCTGCTCCGCGGACAGGTCACGGGCCTGTGCATAGGCCGCCCGCTGCCTGCGCATCGACTTCTCGAAGCCGGCGAGGGCCAGCGGCCGGACGATCGTCCGGTTCCATTCCCACATGCCGGGGAAGTAGTAGACGTCGAGCGCATCGTGGATCGCCTCGCCGAAGTCGAATACCTGCGCCGGCTCGATCGGCTCGTAGCCCTGCCGTTCTCCGGCGCCGAGATCCCAGGCTCGGCGGCACCGTCGGAACAACCTGCTCTCCCGCGGCCTGGTCACATAGTTCACGCTCACGGCCACCTCCTGCCGCCCGGCGAATCCCGAGGGTACCGTGGCCTCCCGACCTCCGGCGTCATCAGCTAAGCACAGGCCTGGAGTGACGCCACCACGCGAAGTCGTCATCTGCGGTTCCAGCAGGCCGGCTATTCGCTGAGGGCAGGCGTCTGTATCGAACGGTATGCTGATCTGCATGCGAACGACGCTGAATCTCCCGGACGGGCTGGTGGCGCAAGCCAAGGCGCATGCGGCGTCGAGCGGGCAGACCCTCACCAGTCTGGTGGAGGAGGGCTTGCGGCTGGTGCTGGAACAGCATGACATCCGCTACCCCGCTGAGCCGGAACCACTGCCCGCCTACGGCCAACCGGGGGGACGCATCCTCATCGACCTCGCCGATCGCGACGCGGTATGGGCCACCTTCGACGAGAGCCGGCAAGGGTGATCCTGCCGGACGTCAACGTCCTGGTGTATGCATTCCGCCGGGAGGCCGAGCATCATCAGCGGTACGCAACCTGGCTGGCCCGCATGGTCGCGGGCGAGGAGGAGCTCGCGCTGCACGACAT
>JBOHFU010000526.1:0-3202 GCA_050699675.1 Pseudonocardiaceae bacterium | reverse complement strand
AGGTCTGCCCGGTCTCGATGCGCCAGATCTTGGCCTCGGACCACTCCAGCCGTGCCGCCGCCGCGCGCACGGTGAGCCGCGATTGGTTGCGCATGTCGCGCAGGTGCCGGCCGAGTTGCCGGCGGGGCACGGTCGAGCCCGTCGTGGTGCCCTCGGTCATCGTCCACCTCTCTCGCCCTGAGGGAATCTTACACCCGATATGAAAGCATTCATTGGCTCGTTTCACAATGAGTCAACCAGAAGCAAGTACTCATAGAGAAATTTATCTTTGAAGTCTTGCATCCCGGTGTCTCTTAGTGCTTGACTCCGCTCAGCCCTTGGAAGAGTGTTCCCCCCGCTTGCCAAGGGTCATGGCCGGACCGGCGATGCCCCGCCTTGGAGTCGCCGGTCGGGCCATTCCATGGCGGAAGACGAAGGGAACCGTGATGGGGTGCGCCGTCAGCCAGCGCAGCCAGGCACACCCAACGCCGGACGCCGGTGCTCGCCGCGAGCCCGACCACGCCGGAGTACGAATCCCACCGGTGGGCGTGCTCACGACACCGGGCGGTGGCTGATGCCCGCAACGCTCACCGAGCACGGCAGCGACCCAGCGGCATCCACCACGCCGATGTCCATAGTGGACGCGACGCTGCAGCTGTCGACCCAGGCCGTGGCCTGGCTGGCTGACCATCCTCGCGCTCGTCAGTTCGTCGGCTCGGTGTGGGACAAACTCACCGAACTGGAGCAGGCCGGTCACCACCCCGGCGCCATCGACGCGCTGCGGCGGGTCCTGACCCGCCACCAGCCCACGGCAGCGGGTCGATGCCGCACCTGCAGGCGCTGGACGTTACGCCGCCGGCCCTTTCCCTGCGTCGTGTGGCACCAGATTCGCAGCGATCTGCTTGGCCTGTTCGCCGGCGGCGACCGCCACCGCTAACAGGTCATGAGGGACCTCCTCTGCCCCACCTTGGGGACGCAGCGTCGGGCACGTGCGCCGGCTTAGCGGGGCGATGCTTCACAATCAACAAACACCGCTGGGGGTGGGCTTGCGATGACGTCCGAGCGGATACCGGGGCGAGCATGCCCCTGGATGCAACATCAGATCAGGAGGCGGTATGGCGACCGGTTACGAATACAGGGTGGTCGAGCTTCGCGAGGGCCTGCTCGGCGGCAAGATGTCCGGTGACAAGCTGGAGAAGATCCTCAACGAACATGCGAGCAAGGGATGGCAGCTCAAGGCCATTACCGCAGTCGAAGTGAAGGGACGGATCGGGCCTGGCGGTGTCGACGGCGTGCTCGTCACCTTCGAACGTCCTCGCGGCTGAAGCCCGCCGCACTCTGCCGGGTTCACTGCTCGCCAGGTGGGCCGAGGGACACCGGATCGCCTCATAGAGTCTCGGCATGGACCGTTGCGACGAGTGCCGCTTCGAGTACGACTTGGCCAAGGCCCCGGATGCCGCTTCGTCGATCATCACGAGTGTCGCTGAGTTCGCCGCCGTGCTCAGCGATACCCGCGCCGACGTGCGGACCAGACGCGAGCGCACCCAGTGGTCCCCGCTGGAGTATGGCTGCCATCTGCGGGACGTGTTGCTGGTGCAACGGGAGCGTGTGCTGGCCGCCCGGCGCAGGGACCGACCGTCGTTCGACCCTATGGGCCGTGACGAGCGAGTCGATCACGATGGTTACGCCGAGCAGGAACCGGGTGACGTGGCCCGTCAGCTCACCGTAGCGGCGCAGCTGTTCACCAACGTACTTAGCCGCTTGAGTGCCGACGACTGGAATCGAACCGTCATGTACAACTACCCGCGACTGTCCGAGCGGTCTCTGCGCTGGGTAGCCGTGCACACTCTGCATGAAGTCAGCCACCACCTACTCGACGCTCGCCGGCAGCTGGCATAGGTCCATGGCCCTGCCCGCGCTGTTCCTCGATCGGGAGTGCGTGACCCGCGGCTATCGGAGGATCAATTCCGCTGTCCTCGCGACGAGACACGGCGTCCCTCAGAGGGATCCTGCTGCGGGACCGATACAGCGCCAAATCCGGGCCAGGACTGCGGTCCGGCTTGTCAGGGTGAGCCGTAAAAGCGGCGGTGCAGGTTGCGTACCTGCTCCGCGAGGCTGGGGATCGGGCCTTCCACGACGACGTCGGGGACGACCTCCTGGATCCTTAGAGTCCGCACGGGAGGCGCGGGAACGCCCAGCTCGGCGAGCCAGGCCGCGAGTTGCGCGGACGAGCTCACGTACACGATGCGGCCCAGCCCGACCCAGCCGTGCGCGGCGGCACACATCGGGCAGTGCTCGCCGGAGGTAAAGACGGTCGCGGCCGCTCGCTGCTCAGGGGCTATGTTGGCCGCGGCCCAGCGCGCCAGCGCGAACTCGGGATGGCTCGTGGGATCGCCGGTGGCCACGATCCGGTTGCGGTCCTCCGCGAGCACCGACCCGTTCACGGCCACGAGCACTGATCCGAAGGGCTCGTCACCGTCGGCCAGCGCCTGCTCCGCGAGCTCCACGCAGCGCTGGAGGTGGCGCCGGTCGGCCTCGGTCAGCTGGTTCCAGTCCATGTCCTCCCTCCGACCGGGCTCGTCCAGCTCGATTATGTCGACACCTTCCGCTCGCGCAGTCCGACGGCCACGAGGTGCAATTTCCCTTGTGGTGACCCGCACGTTCCTGGCCGAGGTCACCGAGCGCTCCACTTGCCTAAGGTATCGAACATGGCCACGTGGGATGATGTCCGCCGGATCGCATTGGCGCTGCCGGAGACGACCGAACGGTCATCGCGTGCGGGGGTCGCCGAGTGGCGGGTCAAGGACAAGCTGTTCGCGTGGGAACGGCCGCTTCGGCGAGCAGATCTCGAAGCGCTCGGTCACGCCGCTCCTGACGGGGCGATCCTGGCTACCCGCGTGGCAGACCTCGGGGCGAAGGAGGCGCTGCTGGCCGAGGATCCGGACGTGTACTTCACCACGCCGCATTTCAACGGCTACCCAGCGATTCTTGTGCCCCTTGACCGGATCACTGCCGCCGAGCTTGACGAACTTCTGGTCGAGGCGTGGTTGGTCCGTGCGCCGAAGCGCCTAGCCAAGGAGTACATCGACGGATCGCGGTGAGCCATGCTGTCCGTGTGGTCCGCGCCGGTGATCGCAACGTACACCGGCCTCGGCGACGACGCCGAGCGCGTCACCGCGCTGGATCGTGACCTGCTCGAGTTCGCCACCCGGGAAACAGCGGC
>JBOHFU010000525.1:0-3207 GCA_050699675.1 Pseudonocardiaceae bacterium | reverse complement strand
CACACTCGACATCCCGTGGATCGCTAAGTGGCGGTTCGCGGACTGCATCTCCGCAAGTCAAAGACCTGCGCCCCCGGAAGGATTCGAACCTGCGACACACGGTTTAGGAAGAGCCGCGACGCTGTCCGGTCGGACGCGAGTGATCACGTCCGGCTTGTGCCGTGCCACGCGAGTATGCGCGGCTCACCGGGAGGTATGACGGCGTGTTGTTAGAGTCGCCCGGTGGAGCGAAGCACACGACCACCTAAGGTGTTCCTCAGTTACCGGTCGACTGATCGCGCGGTGGTCGAGGAGTTCGCCGAGCGACTGCGCAGGGACGGCATCGACGCCTGGTATGACGCCTGGGAGATCGCGCCCGGTGACGACATCGTAGCGAAGATGGACGAGGGCATCGACCGCTGCGGAGCAGGTCTGATCTTCGTCTCGCACGCCTGGTTCGAGGGTCCATGGGTGCAGGACGAGTACACCTCGCTGGCGTTTCGCAAGGTGGAGGACGACATCCGCCTCATCCCGGTCCTGCTCGACGACGTCACAGACAGCCTTCCGACGCGGCTGCGCAAGCTGGCCCGCCGGTCGGTGGGGGACTACGCGGCCATCCGGGACACCCTGCTGGGCATCGACCGTAAGCCCGGTGCCGCGAACGCGCTGGAAGCACACACCCGTTCGGTGACGGTTCGGCTGGAGGCTACCGGGCCGGGCCGGGCGAGGGTGTCGTTGCTGATCGACGGGCAGGCGAGAGCGAACGAAACCGACGTCCGGGTACCCAGCGGGCTGCACCTCAGCAGCAGCGATGGGGGACTGGCGGCGTTCGCGGAGCTGCGCAAGCAAATGAGCTCGCTGCTGTTACCCGGTGAGGTCGGCCGAGCCGTGGAGCAACTACTGGCCGAGACCGACGCCATCACGGTCATCGACCTGCACATCGAGACGTCACCGGCATTGGCGTCGCTGCCGTTCGAGGCGGCGGTGACCCCGACCGGCAGCACTCCGGTGTTACTGCCCGAGGTAAGGATGCGCCGCGGGGTGATCGGCCAGCGCCCGAACGGAGTACCGCCTGCCCCAGGGCCACTGAAGATCCTGGTCGCGGTCGGCGCACCGGACGAGCACAAAACCAGGCAGGCCCGGCTGGATATCGAGGCCGAGATGGGGTCGATCCTCGATGCGGTGGCCCCGGCTGCACGGGATGAGCGCGCTCAGGTGCGCATCCTGGAGGTGGCCAACGCCGACACCATCGCGGCTGCGCTCCGCGAGGACGACTATCACGTGCTGCACCTGTCCGGCCACGGCGACGAGACCGGAATCGAGCTGGAAGACGAGGACGGCGCACCGGTCCCCACCCAGGCCACCGATCTCGCGGACGCCCTGCGAGCCAGCGGGCGGGTCGTCCCGCTGGTGTTCCTGGCCTCCTGCCACGGCGCTGGCAACCCGGAGGGACTGGCGCTGACGCTGCACCGGCTGGGGCTGCCCCGGGTGATCGCCATGCAGGCTCCGGTGAGGGACCGGTACGCTACCGATCTGGCTGCGGCGTTCTACCAGCACCTCTCGGTCCCCGCTTTTCCCCTGGTGGGGTTGGCACTGGCCCGGGCCCGGCAGGAGCTGGCGAAGCACACCGCGGACCAGGCGGCCCAGCTCCCGAGCCCAGAATGGGCGATCGCGACGCTGACCGCCACCGAGGATGGGCCGCTGCTCGATGGTGACCTTGAGCTGATGCCCTTGCGCCGGCCCCCGGTCCACCAGGCCACCGGCCCTGTGCCCGCACTCGGCGTGGGCGAGCTGATCGGCCGCCGGGTGGAGCTGCGGGAGACGTTACGCACGTTACGGGACCACTCCCGGAGCGTCGTGCTCACAGGGATCGGCGGGGTGGGCAAGAGCAGCGTCGCCGGACGGGTGATGGCGCGGTTGTCCGAAGAGCGCTGGGTGTGCTCGGCGACCACGGGGGCGTGGAGTCTGGAAGCCGTGTGCACCGCGCTGCGGGGCGACTTGCTTGCCGCGAGACATCGATGGGCCCGGGAGCTCCACGACCAGCTGGCCGCCTTGTCGGCCGATGATCGCGATCGGTTGCGGTTCTTGGAGCGGGTGCTGCGGCAGTATCCGGTGCTACTGGTGCTGGACAACTTCGAGGACAACCTCACCGACGGTGTCGCGTTCACCGACGATGTCGCGTTCACCGACGCCGGGACCTCGGCGGTGATCGAGCAGCTCGCGGAGTCCTGCGAGCAGGGCAGGTTGCTCGTGACGTGTCGCTACGCACTGCCTGGCATGCAGGATCTGCTGCGGCACCTGGGCATCGGGCCGCTGTCGCCGAGTGAGACCCGCCGACTGTTCCTGAGCTTGCCGGGGCTGCGCACGTTAAGCAGCGATGATGCCGCCTTGATACACCGGCTAATCGGTGGGCATCCCCGAGTGCTGGAGTTCCTCGACGCCCTGCGGCGGTGTGGCGTGGGCACCGATCGGGTCCGCCGCAAGTTCCGCGAGCTGGCCCGCGTCCATAAGGTCGAGATAACCGAAACCAAGACGCTGCCCGAGGACGTGACGCTCGCCGTCCAGCTCGGCGCCCGGGACATCTGCCTCGACGAGCTGATCTCCGCCCTCGACGATGCCGAGCGGGAGGTGCTGCTGCAGACCGCGGTGTCGAGCCTGCCGGTGCCGGTATCAGACCTCACGCCGACACTGGCCGACGCCGAGCTCGACGACACAGCGATCACACGCGCCGCGCACCGCCTCACCGACCTCTCGCTGGTGGTCCACACCGACGAGGAACTATGGGTACACCGCTGGACCGCCGAAGCTCTGCGGGACAGCCAGCCGCCCGAGAACTACCGCGACCGCTGCCGCCGAGCCGGTGAACTGCGCCTGCGGCGTCTCGGCAGCTCCCGCCGCGATGTCACAGAAGGCATCGAAGCAACCCAAAACTTCCTCGAGGCCCAAGACTGGGACCGTGCTACGCGGGTTGCCACCGGTGTGGCAGACTTCCTGGCCCAGGTCTCGAACCTACGCCGGCTGTCGTTCGCGGCACACGTGCTCGTAGCGCTGCCTCCCCAGCACGCAGATTACTACCTGTTCCTCGACCACGAAGGCGCATCCCTGGCCGCGCTCGGATTCGCCTCGCAGGCCGTGACCCGCTACCGCCGCCTCGTAGACGCCTTCACCCAGCGCGTCCAAGCCGAACCCGACCGCGCCGACTACCAACGCGACCTCTCCATCTCCTAC
>JBOHFU010000524.1:0-3212 GCA_050699675.1 Pseudonocardiaceae bacterium | reverse complement strand
CGGCGCCGGACGGGGTTCAGGCTGTTCTCTCCATGTGATCTTCTGGAGAGGAGCACGGTTGTGCACAGCGTTCCCGATCCGTCCAGGGTCCGATTCGACGGGCCTCTGGCGCCGTTCGCGCCGGGGCTGGCGGTGGAGCTGGCGTCGCTGGGATACACGACGACATCTGCGATGGTGCAGATGCAGTTGGCTGCATCGCTGTCGCGGTGGCTTGACGCGGCGAGTGTCGGTCTGGATGAGCTGACCGGGCCGGTGATGGAGCGGTTCTTGTCCGAACGCCGCGCGAGGGGTACCAGTCATTACTCGCCGCGGGCGCTTGCCCCGATCGTGGATTACCTGCGGCGGGCGGGTGTGGTGCCGGCGGCAGTTGCGCCGGCACCACCGGTGACCACGGTCGAGGTGCTGCTGGAGCGGTTCGCCCGTTACCTGGCCAAGCAGCGGGCGCTCACGCCGCCGGTGGTGCGGGCCTACGTGCACTGGGTCGGGCCCTTCACCGAGGACGTGCTTTGCCCTGCGGGTGTTGATCGGGTCGGTGAGGTGAGCGCCGGCGAGGTGGCCGCCTTCCTGGCTGCCCGGTTGCCGGTGATGTCACGCAAGTCGGCGCAGATGACCGCCTGCGCGCTGCGGTCGCTGCTGCGGTTTTTGCACGCCGAGGCGCTGGTCGGCACCGTGCTGGTCGACGCCGTCCCCTCGGTCGCCTCGTGGCGGCTGTCCGGGCTACCTCAGGCGCTGACCAGCTCACAGGTCCAGGCGCTGTGGCACGCCTGCGACAGCTCGGATCCGGTGGGCCGGCGGGACCTCGCCGTGATCATCTTGATGCGCCGGTTGGGTCTGCGCTGCGCCGAAGTGGCTGCGTTGCGGCTGGAGGACATCGACTGGCCGGCCGGGACCGTCACGATCCACGGCAAGGGCAACCGCATCGACCGGATGCCGCTGCCGGTAGACGCGAGCCAAGCCCTGGTGGACTACCTGCGGGGTGGGCGACCGGACACGAGCGCCCGCACGGTGTTCGTCCGCGCGAAGGCACCGTTTACGCCGTTGCGTTCCTCCAGCGTCAGTTGCATCGTGGCCCGGGCCGCTCGACGGGCGGGGCTGGGAATCGTGCACGGGCACCGGTTGCGCCATACAGCGGCGACCGAGACGTTGAACGCCGGTGCAGGTCTGGAAGAGGTCGCCCAGTTGATGCGTCACGCCGGAGTGGCCACCACGGTCATTTACGCCAAGACCGACCAGAACAGGCTGGCCCGGCTGGCCCGCCCCTGGCCCACACCGGCGGGTGCGCGATGATCCCGGAGTCGCTGCGGGAGCTGGTGGCCGACTACCTGCGGGTGCACCGCTGGCTGGGTTACAAACTGGAGTGCACCGAGCGGTTGCTGGTCGCCTACGTCGACTACCTCCAGGCCCACGACACGCAGGAGGCCACCGTCGAGCACGCTGTCGGGTTCGCCACCGCACCGGTCGATGCCTCCCCGCGGTGGCAGGCACTTCGGCTGTCAGCGGTCCGGTGTTTCGCCCGGTGGGCCCACCTGCAGGACCCGACCGTGCAGGTGCCCCCGGCCCGGCTGTTACCGGCCCGGTCGACCCGGGCCGCGCCCTACATCTACACCGCCGACCAGATCGCGGCGCTGCTGGCCGCGGCCGACCGGTTGCGTCCGGCGATCCGGGCGGCCACCTACCACACACTGATCGCGTTGATGGCCGCCACCGGGATCCGCACCGGAGAGGCTCTCGGTCTGGACGTCACCGACCTGGACCAGCAGGCCAGCACCTTACGGGTCACCGGCAAGTACGGCAAGACCCGTCTGCTGCCCCTGCACTCCAGCGTCCAGGACGGGCGACCGCGTATCTACGACAACGAGACCAGCTCCCCGCTGCAGCCAGCAGCTCCGCTCTGCTGGTCACCCTGCGAGGCACCCGACTGCTCCCGCAACTGGTGCACCCGGTCTTTCGTGCCCTGACCGACCAGATTGGCCTGACCCCGGCGTCCACGGTCTGCCGACCCCGACTTCATGATCTTCGGCATTCTTTTGCGGTCGCCTCAATGCTAGACGCCTACCGGTCCGGCACCGACCCGGCCGCGGTCCTGCCGGTCCTGGCGACCTGGCTCGGGCATGCCGACCCCGGTGACACGTACTGGTACTTTGACCGGCACCGCCGAACTCCTAGCTGCCGCCACCGACCGCCTCCAGGCCCTTGCCGGGCAACCGGTTCGCGGTGATGACCTGTCATGACGCACCTGGCACCCACCCTGCAGACGTACTTCACCACGCGGCTGACCAGCCAGTTCGGCGCCAGCCCGCACACCCTGATCGCCTACCGCGACACCTGGCGACTGCTGCTGCGGTTCGTCGCCAACACCACCGGCACACCGCCGCAGGACCTCGAGCTGTCCGCCCTGACCGCCGGGGTGATCAGCGACTTCCTCAACTACCTGGAAACCGTCCGGGGCAACACCATCAGCACCCGCAACGCCCGGCTGGCCGCCCTCCACTCGTTCTTCACCTACGCCGCCTACCGCCACCCCGAACACGCAGCCACGATCAGCCAGGTCATGGCCATCCCGTCCAAGCGACACCACCGCACCGACGTCACCTACCTGACGCCTCCGGAACTGACCACGCTGCTGGCAGCCCCCGACCAAACCACCCCGGCCGGGCGACGCGACCACGCTCTGTTCCAGGTCGCCGTCACCGCCGGCCTACGCGTGGGCGAACTGACAAGCCTCAAGCTCGGCGACCTGCACCTAGGCCCCGCAGCCCACGTCACCTGCCGCGGGAAAGGACGCAAGAACCGCATCACTCCGCTCGACGCCCAGACCGTCGCCGTCCTCCGCGCCTTCACCACCCTGCCCACCGGCACGGAGATCCTGTTCCCCACCCGCACCGGAACCCAGATGAGTCGAGACGCCGTCGCCAAGCGCCTGACCCAGCACGCGGCGACCGCCAGCATGACCTGCTCGACTCTCGCCAGCAAGATCGTCACACCGCACGTCCTGAGGCATACAGCGGCCATGAGATTACTTGCCGCGGGCATCGACACCACGGTCATTGCTCTCTGGCTCGGCCACGAAAGCATCGAAACCACACAAATCTACCTGCACGCCGACATGACAGCGAAACAGACAGCGATGGACAGGACCACCCCCACCGGAACCAGGCTCGGCCCCTACAGGCCGATCGACGACCAACTCCTAGCTTTCCTCCAAGGCCTCT
>JBOHFU010000523.1:0-3216 GCA_050699675.1 Pseudonocardiaceae bacterium | reverse complement strand
GGTGAGCCTACCCGCGGCAAGCAGTGGCTGTGCCTCAGCACCTCGTTTGGCCTGCTGGTCTATGAACACCACCACGATCGCCCGGTCACCGTCAAGAACCTTGACTGCCAGCGCGGGCACGGTCGCCACCACCACGGCCTGCTGCGCTGGTGCCAGCTGGCGCACCCGCGCGAACTGCTCAGGAAAGTCCCGGGCGAACGGGCCGGTGATGACGTCGGCAGCGGCCCGTTCGTTGTCATCCAGCCGGGCGAAGTCATAGGAGAAGACGCGTTGCACCGCATCGCGCACCTGCCCGGAAACCTGGGCGGTGGCGCCGACATCGACCAGCGCGTCATTGCTCGCCGCCGCAGACCCGAGCAGCTGGTTGGCCTCACTGCGCAACCATGCCGCCAGCCCCAGCGCGATCACCAGCGCAGCGACCAGCCCCACCAGCGTCGCCACCCCAGTCGCCCGCCGGGGAGGCGGCACGACCTGCTCCATACCGGGAGTCGAATTGTCGACCGCGACCGCGCCGGGCCGGTTCTCGTCTTGAGCGGGTTGACCGGGCGGATCGGTGGGATATTGCCGTCCGGCGACCCGCGGGCGGCGGCGGGCCGAACTGCGGCGGGGTGGTGGCACCAGCGGCTCCTATTTCGGCGGTGCGGGCTTGGCCGCGGGACACGCTCCGGGCACCGGGTTTGCGGCGCCGACCGGCGCCAGCTTGTCGACCTTCCAGACATTGCCGTCACGACGCATCTCCAGCTGGATGCGCCTGCGCACGCAACTCGCGTCACCTTGCTCTCGGTGGGACGTGACGTCCACCCCGACGAGCACCCGCGCGGTACCGGCATGCTCGTGGAGCTCGGCGACCGCACCATCGAGGGTCCTGGCGGTCGTGGTGGTTTTCGACTCGGTGATGACACCCGCGTAGGTGTCCCGGTTGGCCCGCACCTCATCGAGCAGCAAGCCGGTCGCCGACTGCTCCCACAGCATCAACCCGTCCTGCACCCGCCGATAGTCGAGCGTATTGAGGTTGATCGTGGCCTGCTGGGCATCCTGGAGCACGGCGTCGCGGGCCATTCCCAGCGCGAGGGACTCACCATGGGCGGCCCGGTACCAGGACACGCCGAACCAGCCGACGGCGACGAAGGCGACCATGACGAGCACGGCAACCACGACGGTGGCCGTCCGTAACGACCCGCCGAGTAAGGCACGCATGGCGGCGGTGCTGGTCATGGTGAAGCTGGTCATGGTGAACCCTCCAGGATCGACGCGGGGCTCGTGATCGGCGCCCTGGGCGGCCGGCCAGGGGGCACCATCGGCGCAGCCGGCTGCCCAGACCCGCCAGCGGCGACCTGAACCGGCACCCCGGCACGCGGCGCGTTCCGCGCGCCGCGAACGTTGGTCGGGCTGCCTGGCGGCTCGGCGCAGAAGGCGTCGCGGTTGACCGGAATCGGTGCGGTGTCGGTTCCGGGCCGCCTGATGGTGTCCTCGTAGCCACGGACGCAGGTGTACGGGTCGAAAACATCGAGCACCAGCCCAAGGTGCGCGAAGCCGTCATCGGGCACGACCGACGAGTCGGTTGCGGCGGTGACCACCGGGTAGATGGACAGCAGCTGGCGCAGCGCAGCCTGACGGGGTAGCGCGACCCGGGACATCGTGAGCAGGTCGGCGAGCAGTTGGCCGATCTGGTTGCCACTGTCCTGGATCAGCCCGCTGGTCTGCGCCGCGAACTGCGGCGCCGTCCTGATCAGCCGGCGGATGTCTGGGTCCGAGGACCGCAGTTGCGCGGCGAGCAGCTCAAGATCCCGGCTAAACGAGATGATCGCGCTGGACTGCTCATTCTGCGTCTGCAATACCACCCGCCCGTCCCTGATCAGGGTCAGGGTCTGCGGCAAGGCCGCGAGGGCGTCGCGAGTGAACGCGTCGGTGTTATCCAGCAGGGTCTGTAGCTGCGGTCCGGTGCCGGTGAACCCGGCGCCCAGCTCGTCCACGACGGTGCGCAGGGAGTCCAGCGGCACCGAGCGAACGAAGTTGTCCACGTTGGCGACGAGCTCCTCGACCGCAACCGGCGTGCTGACCCGGGAAGCCGGGATCACCGATCCGGCCGCCAGCTTCGGGCCGTCGGCGCGCACTGGCCGCAGGTCGACGAACTGCTCGCCGATCGCGGACAGGTTGGTCACCACGGCGTCCAGGTCGGCCGGGATGGGCGGGGCGTCGGACTTGATCTCCAGTTGCACATCGACGCCGTGGCTGGTCAGCCGCAACGGTCCGACCTGGCCGACGCTGACGCCGCGGTAGGTGACGTCCGCCCCAGTGAAGATCCCGCCGGAATCCGTGAGCTGCAGGGTCACTGGGTAGGGGCCAGCACCCAGCAGCGCGCCTGCATCGAGGTAGCGGACGCTGACATAGCCAACTCCGAGCACGGTGACGACGACGAACGCCAAAAGCTGGAGCCGGACTGTGCTGCTGATCATGTTGGGCCGTTGATCATGCTAGTCCTCCCAGCGGGGGCCCGCGCAGCAGCGGGGCGAGTAGCGCGTCCATCCCCGAGGGCGCGGGCTCGGCCCCGGAGGCGGACGCCGGTGGTGGCAGCACGTCAGACAGCCCGTCGAGCAACGGCCCGAACTGTGGGGACACCCCCATCAGTGGCTGCCCGGACGCGGCGAGGTTGTCCAGCACCGTGCCGAGGTTCAAGTCGGCCCGGACGTACAGGTTGGTGTAGTCACCCTTGAACACCTCGCGGGCGGCTCCGTCGGTGAACGGGTAGGTGGCGATGAGCTCCAGCGCGTTGGGCAGGTCCTGGCCCGCGTTGGCCAGCTGCGCCAGCGTGGGGCGCAGCAGCTGCAGGTCGGCGATCAGGTCGTCGCGACTGCGGTTGATCGTGTCGGTGGCGACCACCGACAGCCGGTCCAGGGCCTGCAGCGTGCCGGTGAGCTGGGTGCGCTGGTCGGCCAGCACCTGTAGGCCAGGTGCCAGCCCATCCAGCGCGGTGGCGATCTGCCCGCGCTGGCCGACCAGGGTGGCCGACAGCCGGTTCAGCGCGTCCAGCGCCCGGTTGATCTCGCTCTTGCGCGCGTCCAGGCCCGACACCAGCGTGTTCAGGTCTTCCAGCAGCGCCCGGAGCTGCGGTTCGCGGCCGGACAAGGCTGCGTTCAGTTCGGTGGCGATGGTCCGGATCTGGTCGACACCACCCCCGTTGAGCAGCAACGACAGCGCTCCCAGCACCTCCTCGAC
>JBOHFU010000522.1:0-3223 GCA_050699675.1 Pseudonocardiaceae bacterium | reverse complement strand
CGGTCGTGGTGACCGTCCCCAACGACGCGCACGCCACCGTGGGCCGGGACGCACTGGAGGCGGGGTTACCGGTCTGCCTGGAGAAGCCGCTCGCGACGCAGCTCACCGACGGCGAGGCGCTCGTGAACTGCGCTCGCACGGCCGGGGTGTGCCTTTTCACCGCCTTCCATCGCCGTTACAACTGCGCCGTCCAGACGCTGGCGAGGCGGCTGCCGCCGCAGGCGCCCGTCGAGGCGTTGACCGTGCGCTACCTGGAACGCATCGAGGAGCACATCGGCCGGGACCGCTGGTACCTCGACCCAGCGCGCTGTGGCGGTGGCTGTGTCGCCGACAACGGCCCGAACGCCTACGACCTGGCCAGGCTCTTCCTCGGCGACCTGCAGGTGACCGATGCTGACATCAACCGGGACGCCCACGGGATCGACCGGCAGGCCCGGGTGGTTCTCCGCGCCGCCTCGGGCGCGACGGTGCGGGTCGAGCTCGACTGGTCGTATGAGGGTGAACGAAAGGATGTGGAGATCCTCCTCGCCGACGGCAGCACGCACCATGCCGACATGCTCCGCGGCTATCCCGGGTTCAAAAGCTCTCTATGGCACGAGTACGTCGGCATCCTGCGGGACTTCGAGCAGGCGCTAGCACCGAGCGAACATCGAGCCGATGGCGGCCTCGCCGCGCTGGCGCTGGTCGACGCGACTTACCGCGCCGAACGCAGCGCTGTTCCCTACCGACCGAGGAGGCAACCCTGATGCCGGAGGATGGGGCGAAGCGGCCGGTAACCGGCACGCTGGTGAAAGTGCTGCTGCACCGCAGGGACGACCGAGGTATGGAACTCGAGCCGTATGCCAGCCGCTGCGTGCGCCAGGGAGAGGTGCACGAGCTCGTGACGACGGACCACACCCAGACCGTGCCCGGCACGCGCATCGACCGGGTCGGCTTCCTGGGGTTCGCGGAGATCGCGCGCGCTGGCATCATCGACCGAGGCGACGAGCTCTGGGTCAACGGGCGCCGTATCGGTACCGTCCTGGGCTTCGACGCCTGCCACTTCCCCAACCACTACAACGTGCTGATCACCGCCGACACGCCGCGCAGCGGCCTCGACCTCGCCCTGGAGCCCGAGGCGACCATCCGGTTCGAACCCAGCGCTCCCACACTGCAGTTTCTGTCCGAATAGCCGGATCATGCTCACTTGCACCAGGCTTGCGCTCCCTTCCTAGCTTCTGCTTGACGGGAGGCTAGCGGATGGACTTGCGGGAGGCGTTGCGGATCGCGCTACGGGGGTTGCACGCCAACCGGCTGCGCTCCGCGCTGACCATGCTTGGCATCATCATCGGAGTCGCGGCGGTGATCCTGCTGGTCGCGATCGGCAACGGGGTACAGACCTCAGTCAACGAGCGCGTCGAGCCGCTGGCCAATCTGATCACCGTCGTGCCGACGGCCGGCAGCGTCCAGGGCGGCGCCCCGAAGGATCTGATCGACGCCGACGTCGCGGCGCTGCAGAATCCCGACCGGGCCCCCGACATCGCCAGCGTCACTCCAGCCAGCACCGGCCAGACAGTGGTCGAAAGCGACACCACCGAGTCGCGCACGTACGTCGTCGGCTCCACCGAGCGCTGGCTCGAGGTGAACAACCGGGAGCTTGCGACCGGGTCGTTCTTCGACGACGCCCAAGTCCGCTCCACCGCCAAAGTGGTGGTGCTAGGTCCCACTGCGGCGACCAACCTATTCGGCGGTGACCCCGCGGCCGCGCTGGGCCAGACGGTCCGGATCAACCGCCAGACCTTCACGGTCATCGGGGTGACGGACTCCGTCGGCGAGCCGAACGACAGTTTCGCGGCCATGCCGCTGAACACCGCGCGCCGCTACATCTTCGGCGGCGGCAACGTGGTCAACCAGATCCTCGTGCAAGCCACCCAAGCCGCCGCCGTGCCCGCCGCCCGGGATCAGGTGATCGACATCCTCAGCGACCGGCACCGGATCAAGGATCCCGCCAACAGGGACTTCGAGGTCCAATCCCTGGGCGGCCGGCTCAAGTCGTTCAACCAGATCCTCGACATCCTCACCCTGTTCACCGCCTCCGTCGCCGCGATCTCGCTTATCGTCGGCGCGATCGGAGTCTTGAACATCATGCTGGTCTCGGTCACCGAACGAACCCGCGAGATCGGAATCCGCAAAGCGATCGGCGCCACCCGCCGCGCGATCCTCGAACAGTTCCTCATCGAGTCTGTCGTGCTGGCGGGCCTCGCTGGGGTCATCGGCGTTGGCGTCGGGATCGGCCTGTCGATGCTCGGCGCCACCATCGCGCCTTCCTTTGGCCCCACCTACGCCACGTTCGCCCCCGACGTGACCATCCCGTCCATCGCGATCTCGTTCGCGCTCAGCCTCGCGATCGGGCTCATCGCCGGCGGCTACCCGGCCAACCGGGCCGCCCGGCTACTCCCCATCGAAGCTCTGAGATACGAGTAGCACGAGCCGGAGAACCGTCACGTCGGGCTCACGGTGCAACGTGTTGACGTCCAACCACCCGGCGCACCGTCGGTGGATCAGGACTTATTGTGGAGCAGCTCGAGATGGAGGGCTGCGGTCTCGGCTGCGGGGTAGACACCCAGTTCTTCGGCCAGCAGTCGACGGCAACGGTCGAATACGCGCAACGCCTCGGCTGGATTTCCCGCCGCTGCGTGTACCCGCATGAGCAACTGATGCGTCCGTTCCCGAAACGGTTCGAGCGCAATCGCCTGCTCAGCGGCCTGCACCGCAAGTTGGTGTCGACCCCGCTGAGCGTAGCCGTCGCTGAGCAAACACAGCGCCCACAACAGCACCTCGCGCAGACGGTCGCGGACACCATCGGCCCACCGCCCCTTCGCGTCGGGAAGAAACGGGCGCACAGCGACCGCTCGGGCGTACTCCGCGAGCGTGATTGCCCGCGGGGGATTTCCTTCGCGCATCATCCGCTCCGCGGTCTCCACCGCGGAGCGGGCAAACTCGACATCGACCACCACGTCTGCCGGCAGATGGAGCTGATAGGCACCGAAGCCGTCATAGGCCACCGCGTTTTCCGGTAGCCCTGCGGCAGTCACGAACGCACGGACCTTGCTAACGACGCCGCGCAGCGCAGCCCCCCAGGTGCGAGGCAGTCCGCCGGACCATAGTGCCTCGGCGAGCTCGTCGCGGTGGACAGGGCGGTCCCGCTCCACTACGAGCAACACAAACAGGAGCCGCGCTTGGC
>JBOHFU010000521.1:0-3249 GCA_050699675.1 Pseudonocardiaceae bacterium | reverse complement strand
GGCGTGCTGCGCCCACACGGACGCGGCGTCGGGTTGTTCGAAGATCGTGCGCACAAGTGTGGCGACCATCGACTGCGCCGATTTCGGGACCCGGGTCAACAGGTTGCGCATTAACCGGCCCTCGGGGATGGATCAACGACTCTGGTTCGCGCTAGCGGCGCGCTCGATCCGTCGGAGGTTGGTGTCGAGGGCGTCAGCGACTCGGTGGTGTCGGACGGCTTCGTCGGCCCAGCCGCGCTGGACGGCGTCGTCGCGGAGGACCCTGATGTCGTCGCGTTGCGCGGCGAGGACATCGGCCCGGTCGGGGTCGGGCACGAAGTTGTCGCACTGTTCGCAGATGTTGGCGTAGGGGCAGGCTCCGGCGATTGGGTCGCGGGAGCAGAAGCCGTGGGCGACGCGGGTCTTGAGCATCTCGCTGTGGAGCCAGTCGATCTTGGAGGGGATCGCTCGGCTGGTGCCGGCGGGGATCGTGAACAGTGAGCGGCGGCCGTTGACCTTGGTCATGGCGGTCTCGTAGGCGTCGCGGATGGTCGGCGACGCGAGACGGGCGTAGCGCAAGGTCATCTCGGGTGTGACATGGCCGAGCAGGGCCATCAGGGCAGGCAGGTTCATGCCGGCGTTGATGAGGGTGGTCCCGAAGGTGTGCCTCAGCTGGTGGAGGGTGACGTGCAGCGGGTTCCCGGCTCGATCTTGGAGCTCGGCGTCGGCGACGGCGGCTTGGAGCCCGGTGCGGAGTCGGTGGGCGCCGATCCGTCGTCCTCGTTCGACGAACACGAAGTCGGCGAGACGGCCGTCACGGCGATGAGGCAGCGAGCGTTGCTGGCCCCGGTTGGTGATCCAGGCATCGAGAAGAGCGAGCGGTTCGGGATCGAGAGGGACCATTCGTTCGGTCCCGAGCTTGCCGAGCGGGACCCGAAGCCACGTGCCGTGGGTGCCGAAGTCGACGACGCAGTCCGTCTCGAGGTCCAACAGCTCACCGGCGCGCATTCCCGTGGCACGCAGCACGGTCAGCCCGCAGCGAGCAAAGGGGTCTTCGAGGCGGGCGACGGCGGCCATGAGCGCCCGGTCGATGTCGGGAGCCAGGGCGCGGGGCATCGGTTCGGGCATGCGGGGCAGATCCGAGAGGAAGATCAGCCGTCGTTGGGGTGCGCTGGGCCAGCCCCATTCGGCGATGTCTTCGAAGAACACGCGCAGGTCGATGACGTCGTGGTGGAACACGGTCAGCCCGACGGTCTTGCCGACACCATTGGCGCCCCGGCAGGGCCGGGTGCGGGACCACGTTAGGAACGGTTCGATGTGGCCGCTGCGGTCGAGCTGGTCGAGACGGGTCAGCTCGGGGTGATGCTGTGCGAGCCACTCGGCCAGGACCCGGATGGCTTTGATCCGCATCTGCGCAGTTCCGGGCCGAAGGGTGACCGAGATCAGCTCGGCGTAGCGGATCACGTCGCGGCGGATGTCGGGCTGCGCGATGGCAGCGGCGTGCTCGGCAGGGGACCGTGCTGGCGGCCGGGGATCTCTGGGTGGCCGGTTCACGATCTCGGCCTGGAAACACAGTTGGCGCAGCGCCAAGCACCGCCCGGCGAACCGGTCCCGGGTCGAGCCCCGCACGTTGGCGCGGTCGGCCTCGCTGGCGGCTGCGTCGAAGTCGTCGTCGGTGAGCTCGCCGAGGGTCTTGCCGAGCCACAGGCACAACACCGGGGCGGTGTGACGGATCACCTGCCGGGCCCAGTTCGGGCTCCAGCCGAGACGCTCCGCGACGGCCTTGGCTAGCTCGACGTCGCTGGCGTGAGCCACGGCCCACCACACGCCCAGATCGACCCCGCCCGGCTTGGCCAGCAGCAGCTCCAGGTCCGGTCGCAGCCGACCCTCGATGACCAGCCACGTGAACAACGGCCAGGCCTTGAACCGGTGCAGGTCGGCCAGCCGGGCCGACGTCGGCCTATCCATCCAGGCTGCGGGGTCAGGGTGCCGGGCCAGGAACTCACGGGCGGCGCGCCGTCGCTGCCATCGTTGGGCCGGGTTGACGTCGATGGCGTCGACGAACCGGTAGTAGTCGCCGAGGAGATCACCGGGCGGCTCGACCGCGACAGCCGCGACGGCGGTCATGACAGGACCTGCTTGGCTCGGGCCCACTCAGCCGCGACGGTCTCGGGCGCGAGATGCACATAGGCGGCCGTCGTCTCCGCGTGGGCGTGGCCCATCAGCTCGCGCAGCACCAGCAGGTCGATCCCCGCGGCAGCCAACTCGGTGCCGAAGGTATGCCGAAGCCGGTGCGGACGGACCCGGGTGGCGCCGCTGCGGGCCCGGTGAGTCCGGAAGATCCGTCGCAAACCCGCCTCGGTCATGGGGCGGCCAGTGGTCGGTCCCCGGAGCACAACGAAGCACTCCGGAGTCGACAGGCCCTGCGGCCGCTCCCCGCGCAGATAGGCGGTCAGCTCAGCGAAGAACGCCCGATCCACCGGGATCACACGCTCCTTGGAGCCCTTGCCAGTCACCTTCACCTGCCGCAGACCGACATCGACATCGGCCAGGCGCAACGACCGGACCTCCCCAGAGCGGACACCGCCGAGCAGCATCAACAGCACGATCGCCCGGTCTCGATGGGTCCCGAGATCGGCGAGGAACACGGCAACGTCGTCGGCAGCGAGGCTCTCGGGCAACCCGCGTGGCTGGCGCACCAGCCGAGCCGGCACCCCCGCACGACGGCCAGTCACATGGCCGAGCAGGCCGCGCCGTGCGCCTCGCAGACCTGAGCTGCGCCGAGGAGCAGGCACCGGGTTGCGGTCCAGCACCCCGCACACCACGGCGTACTCGAACAAGCCCCGAGCCGCCGCGACCCGCCGGTTCATCGTCGCCGGCGCAGCCCCCCGCCCAGCGGCCAACCGCACGACCGTCTGGCCCTTCGTCGGTGCCGGCCGAGACTGCCACTCCAGCCAGTCGAAGAAGTCCGTCGGCGTCGCCTCCCGCCAGTCGATACCCGCATCAGCGAAGAAGCGGACCAGGCACAGCAGATCGAACGCGTATGAGCGGACCGTGCCCGGCGAGAACTGGCGTGCTTCGAGATGGCCGAGCCACCCATTCGCGAACTCGACCAACGGGCCATCACCCACCAGGCGGTGGCTTCCATCCACACGAGCGACGGCGACCATCAGCGCCTCCCCGAAGCGAGTATCCGCCCCGCCTCAGCGCCGCGGGTGGACCCCTACGCCGCCCAGGCAAGGACCGGCGATGAAGGCCGGTAAACGGAGA
>JBOHFU010000520.1:0-3250 GCA_050699675.1 Pseudonocardiaceae bacterium | reverse complement strand
AGTCGCGTAGCAGACCGAGCACGAACATCAGCAGGTTGTGCAGTTCCTCGGGCATTTGCTCACGCGTGCAGAAAATGTGTGCATCGTCCTGAGTCATGCCGCGCACCCGGACCAAGCCATGCACGACACCAGACTTCTCGTTGCGATAGACGCTACCGAACTCGAACAGGCGTAAAGGAAGCTCTCGGTATGAGCGACCACGCGAACGGTAGATCAGGATGTGCATCGGGCAGTTCATCGGCTTGAGGTAGTAGTCCACGCCCTCCATCTGCATGGGTGGATACATCGCGTCGGCGAACCACTTCAGGTGCCCAGAGATCTCGAACAATCCAGACTTCGTGATGTGCGGAGTGTTCACGAAGCTGTAGCCGGCCTCCTCGTGTCGCTGGCGGGCGTAGTCTTCCATCACCCTGCGGACCACGCCACCCTTGGGGTGGAACACCGGGAGGCCGCTTCCGATCTCGTCCGGGAACGAGAACAGGTCGAGTTCGGCTCCGAGCTTGCGATGATCTCGTCGCTCGGCCTCCTCCAACAATCGTAGGTGCTCTTGCAATGCATCCTTGGACTCCCATGCGGTCCCGTAGACGCGTTGCAGCTGGCGGTTACGCTCATCACCACGCCAATACGCCCCGGCGGACCGCATCAGCTTGAACGCCGGAATGTGCCGGGTCGTCGGCACGTGCGGGCCCCGGCAGAGGTCCTTCCAGCACACCGAACCCGACCGGGCATCGAGGTTGTCGTAGATCGTGAGCTCGTCGGCGCCCACCTCCACGTTGGCATTATCGTCGCCTGCCGCCTTGCCCTTTTCTGTGATCAGCTCCAGCTTGTACGGCTCGCCGCTCAGCTCGGCGCGAGCCTCGTCATCTGACACCACCCGGCGGGAAAACCGCTGGCCGGACTTGATGATCTCGCGCATGCGTTTCTCGATGCGTTCGAGATCCTCCGGACCGAACGGTCGAGAGACATCGAAGTCGTAGTAGAAACCGTCCGAAATCGGGGGCCCGATGCCGAGCTTTGCCTCGGGGAACAGCTCCTGCACCGCTTGGGCCAGCACGTGGGCGGTCGAATGCCGCACGATCGCCCGCCCGTCCCGGCTGCTGGCCATCACGGGCTCGACCAGGTCGCCAGCGCTGAGCGGACGGCTGAGGTCAACGAGCTGACCGTTGATCCGCGTAGCAATGACCGCACGGTCGCTACCGTAAAGGTCGGCAGGGGTAGTCCCAGACGTCACCTGGCGCTCGATCCGCTGGCCTTCACAGTCGAGGACACTGATGGGCACGTCGGGCACGGTCATCTCCTGATTGATTGCGCACTCCAGCGGTACAGTCGGAGGCGATGCTACCCGTCGCGCTGCGCCTCGCAGCGCATGGCGTCAGCAGCACGAAGTCCCCGCATGACAAGGTCAAAACCTGTGCAGATGCTCTTCGTCACGGGGGCACCCCGTTCGGGCACTACCTTCGTCAGTGACTGGATCACACAGGCAGAAGACGCGTACTGCGCCCACGAGATCTCGCGCGAGGTCGAAGGTATGACCGACAGTGAGATCCTCGACTACCTCTGGTATTGTGCCCGGACCGGTGCCGACCGCCAGGGCAAGCGTGCCCTGCACGAGTTCGTCCGCTGGCCCGCACACCAGCCCAAGACACAACTGACGGTTCTGGGTTTCAAGGAACCGATCTTCTGGCCGGTGCAGTCCGGCGTCGCGCCTTACCACGTCGACAGCTTCCTGGAGCGCTTCCCGACCAAGTATGTCTTCATGCTCCGCCATCCCTACGACGTCATCGCCTCCGGGAGATGGCGGGCCGAGCAGACCACCACGTGGCCCGGCTTCACTGCCGATGAACACGCCAGACTCTGGATCAGCTCGTTCCAGCTCTGGCAGCGGCACCGCGCGCGTGGCCACTCCATCTTCACCATCCGCTGGGAACGTCTGCTTCTTGAGTACAGCACCGTCTGCGATGAGCTCCAGGACTTCCTCGGCCTCGGCCTACCGGTCTTCCACGGGTATGAGCTCAGCGAGGCCCAGCTGAAACAGCTACGGCAACGGGTCTCCCTGGCTGATGGCGTGGTTGGTAATCCGGACCGTGAACGACTTACCGACAAGGACCTCCACGTGATCTGCTCGGTGGTCGGAAACCTGGCCAATCACCTGGGCTACAACATGGAGCCGTGATCGGGATGACGACACTGCCAGCACTCCCGCACCGCGGTGCTCACGCCTAATCTTGTCCACGGCCCACGCCTCCACCCGAGTTGTGCCGCAACGCCGGTGCCGTCCACGAGCCTGATCTGTGGTTGTGGACCGTCGATGACTGGGTGCGCTTCCCATGGGAGCCGGCCCTGCCCATTGGCATGGCGGTGGAGAACCTTGCCGTAGCGGGGCCGGTGCAGCCGTAATGACCACTCTGGCGTTCATCCTCGTGCCCTGGCAGCCGGATGCACCGGCTGGCAAGGAGCGCGTCGCCGCCGCGTCGGCGGTGGGCCTGGCCGCTGCTGGACACCAAGCTGTGATCATTACTACTGATCGGTGTGCACCCGCCAGCTACGGGAGTGCCTCGGTTGTGGTGCTCGACACGCTCGCAATGGTTGCGGCGCTGGACCGCGCCGAGCTGGTCATCGCGCCGTCCGCTGTGGTGCTGCAGCGCGCTTCTGCCCGAGGTTATGACACCACCGGCTGGCGGGTGGTTCCCAACGCGCTGCTCGTCGACGGGCGCCCGCCCTCGACGGTCCGCCGCCGGTGGCTCCGTGAGCACGGGCCGATCCGGGTTCTGGCCCGTCTCGGCCCGGAGAAAGGTGTCGAGGAGTTGCTCGCCGCCGCGGTTGGCGGCCGGCTCACCCACCGGGTGCAGGTGGCGCTGTGCGCGGCCGGGTTCGAGGCCGCGCACAGAAGCCAGCAGCGGCTACTCGACGCCTGCCGGGACCTCGCTGCCCGTATCGGGGTGACGATCCTGCCTGGTCTGCCCTGGAATCAGGTGCCCACCTGGCTCGCGGAATCCGCAGTAGTCATTGTGCCGTCGCTGGCTGAGACGTTCGGTCTTGTCGCACTGGAGGCGATGGCCAGCGGGACGCCCGTAGTGGCCTTCGACATCGACAACCTTCCCGCGCTCATCGGCGACGGTGGGCTGCTCGTGCCTCGCGAGCACGGGCACCTGGGGCTGTGGCGCGCCGCCGGCTGGCAAGCGCGGGATTATCGGCCCGTCCACATCGCTGGTCTGCTCGTGAAGGTGGTGAGCTGATGAGTCGACTTCCC
>JBOHFU010000519.1:0-3259 GCA_050699675.1 Pseudonocardiaceae bacterium | reverse complement strand
CCGGAGAGTGGACGCAGGACCGTCGTTGCACGGTGATCGAAGATCACCCCGCCATCCGGGCTCGTATAGCGCCTGACCATACAGGTGATCGTGCAGGAGGATGACCCGCTCGCCGTGGAACTTCGTGGCGGCCTCCTTGGTGGATCATACGGTCAGGCAGTGACAGCAATGGTGGACGCGTCGGGATCGCTGACGGTGTGCCGCAGCGCGCGAGCGAGCTGTGGCAGCTGGCGGTAGCCCTTGACGCGGCGGAACTGTTCGGCGGCGGCGAGCATGCCGGCGGCCGCCCAACGCAGGCGCATGTCGCCGGGCTGCCAGCGCTTCACGTTGCGGGCGTGTTCGCGGACGATCTCGATCATCGACTCGACCGGGTTGGTGCCCATCACGGTCTTGAGCAGCGACCCGGTGACGCCGAGCCGGGTGACGGTGAGCGTCTCGGCGAGGCCCTCACGCAGGCTGGCCGCCGCGTCGGGGTTCACCCGCTCGAGCTGGCCGGCCAGCGCCTTGAGCGCGGCCTCGGCCTCGTGCGCGTCCGGGTTGGTCCACGCGGCGCGCAGCTTGCGCCGCACCCACGGACGCTCCGCCTCAGGCAGATGGTCCAGCACGTTGCGTTCCTTGTGCGTTCGACAACGCGCGATGACGGCGTGGTCGCCGAACACGTCGCGCACCGCTCGGGCGAGCGCCTTGCCGCCGTCGAGGACGAACAAGATCCCCTCCGACGCGTCCAAGCCCCGGTCCCGCAGCCCGGCGGTCAGGGCCCTCACGACCGTGGCGTTCTCGGTGGAGCCCTCGATCACGCCGAGGGGCACCTTGGTCCCATCCGCGGTGACCCCGAGCGCGCCAACCATGGTGTGACCGGCGAAGTCGAACCCGTCCACGAAGCAGATCAGCCAGCGCTGATCGTCCAGCCGTCGGCAACGGAACTCGGCGAGCCGCTCGGCGGTGGCGGTCACGAACCGGCGGCTCACCGAGGACTGCGACGTGCCCGACGAGCCAGCCTCCACGTCGTCGCCGACAGGCTCAAGCGCAGACTCGTAGCGGCGCCCGGACAGGCCGGCCAGCATCGACGCCACCATGTGGTCGGCGAGCAGGTCCACCGACGCGAACGTGTCGTAGGACTCCAGGTGCACCTCCCGATCGACGCCGTCGGTGTCGGCGACGCCGCGCACCCGGGGCCGGCGCACCGGGACCCGCCGCCCACCCAGGGTCACCTTGCCCGCCTCGCTGCCGTGCCGGTAGGCGGCACGGTTCGGGTCGTGGCGACCCTTCGGGCCGGCGATGTCGGTGACCTCGGCGTCGATGAGCTCGCCCATGACATCCAGCCCGATCGCCACCGATGCGGCCAGCAGGCCCTGGCGCATCTGGGCCGCGAACGCTTCGAGCTGCTCGCTCACCTTCCCGGCCAGCCGCTCCCGCAGCGACGGGTCGGCCAGGCTGACCAGCCCGATCTCGGGCACCAGCGGCCGCAGGCTGCTCGCGGTCGTCGTCTCCGTGTGCGACGCTTGCTTGTTCATTGGTGGTCCTCCGTTTCACTCGGATGGCGTGAGAACCCCGAGCGTGCCTCACAGCACGAACGAGGCGGAGGACCGCCACTGAACTTCTACGACGCTCGGGTCAACCTCTCGTGCAGAGCGCGTCGATACGAGAGGCGGTGACGATCACCCGTATAAAGGTCGACCTAACGTGCCGACGCATGGCCCCGGCGAGTCGCCGCTCAGTGTCGTGGACGCGACCCAACGACACTTGAGGTGCGCCGGCGCAGGCTGCCTCCGCCGCGCCGCAAACCGCCGGCGAGATGGTCGGAGCGCGATTTGGGTGATGCGGAGGATTGGTCAGGAGCTGGACGCGACCGCGAACACCTCCCATTCGCCGGGGACGCCCTTGAGAACATGACGGCCTCGGTCGTCGAACGTAAGGCCGCTGTTTGCAACGAGGTCGCGCACCGTTGACGACACGCAGACCTCGCCCGGGCGTGCAAGCGCCGAGATCCGCGCGCCGATGTGCACCGTGATGCCCGCGAGGTCGTCGCCGCGCAGCAGGAACTCGCCGACGTGCAGCCCGGCCCGAACCCGGAGATCGAGCTGATCGGCAGCGTCGACGATCGCCCGCGCGCACCGGATACCTCGGGCGGGACCATCGAAGCGGGCGAGTACCCCGTCACCGGTGGTCTTCACCATGAGCCCGCGGTGACGATCGATCTCGGCGGCGGCCACACGATCGTGTGCGTCGAGCAGTTCGCTCCAGCGCCGGTCGCCGAGAGCTGCGGCGCGAGGCGTCGAGTCGACGATGTCGGTGAACAACACCGTCGCGAGGACGCGATCGATGTCAGTCCCTGGTACCGGTCGCGACCCAGTGATGAACTCCTCGATGATGTCGAGCGCCTCGGCCTCCTCGTCATCGACGAGGCTGATGTGCCAGTCGCCGGGCAGCTCAACCCGACGGGCACCCGGAATCAGCTCGGCGAGCGCGACGGCCCGCTCTCGTCGAAGGATGGGATCGCCGCTGCGATGGATGACAAGCGTTGGTGCCGAGATCACGGGCAGAACCCCACGGATGTCGTTGGTGAAGTCCATGTCCAGGAGCGCGCGAGCCATCCGCGGGGACATCGAGTACCGCTCGAGCTTGGCGAGACGCTGAACGTCCGCGCTACTCCCGACCCGCATGAGCGCGGACAGCACCTCGCCCGAACCCCAAGCGTCCTGGACCCACGGAAGCAGCGCCGAGCGGACCTCCTCGCCGGCGGGCGGGCCCGCGCCCCCGGCCCACAACACCAGCGACGACACTCGCTCCGGGTAGGTTGCGGCGAAGAGCGCGGACATGGCCGCGCCATCAGAGATCCCCACAACCGCCGCGCGGTCGATCCCTTCGGCATCCATCACTGCGCGTAGATCGTCCATGCGCAGCTCGAGCGTGGACGGGGCGGAGATGCGATCCGACAGTCCGACACCCCGTTTGTCGATCTGAGTGACGCGCCCGAATCGCGAGAACCGATCGAACAACCGGCCACTGAACGGCGGCTCCCACATCAGCTCGAGGTGCGTTGCGAACCCTGGCATGGCCACGACGTCGATCGGCCCACTGCCGCCCCGGCAATACGCGATGTTCACCTCTCCGGCATCCGCGTACTGGGTCTTGGGCCTCTCCACGGTCGCGACAGTAGGCAGACGTCGCACTCGTTGCGTCGCAGTCACACGACCCCAACCCGCCGATCAAGGGAACGCTGACGACGACCGACCGCTCACCCCACGTGTTCGCGACC
>JBOHFU010000518.1:0-3262 GCA_050699675.1 Pseudonocardiaceae bacterium | reverse complement strand
CGCAGGAGTACATGGCGATGGAGAAGCTGGGGCAGCTGGTGGGCGCCGGTGAATGGGATCTCGTCGTGGTGGATACGCCGCCCTCACGATCCGCGCTGGATTTTCTGGACGCCCCGCAGCGGCTCTCGTCGTTCCTGGACGGGCGGATGATCCGGCTGCTGTCCGGCCCGGTGCGGGCCGGACGGCGCGGCGTGCGGCGGCTGGTGGGTGCCGGGTTCGGGTTGTTCTCCAGGGCGGTGTCGACGATCCTCGGCGGCCAGCTGCTGGCCGACGCATCGGCGTTCGTGCAGGCCTTCGACACCATGTTCGGCGGGTTCCGGGAGCGCGCCGCCGCGACCTACGAGCTGCTCCGCGCCCCGGGAACGGTATTCCTGGTGATCGCTACTCCGGAGGTAGACGCAGTGCGCGAGGCGGCCTACTTCGTGGACCGATTGGCCACCGAGTCGATGCCGCTGGCCGGTCTGGTGCTCAACCGAACCCATCCGGTGCTCGCCGACTTCCCGGCGGCGCGGGCCGAGACGGTGGCCGAGACGCTGGAACAGCAGGGCAAAGCGCCACTGGCCGCAGCGGTACTGCGGCTGCACGCCGACCGGGTCGCCCTCGCCGGGCGGGAACGCCGGTTGCTGGCCCGGTTCCGGCGGGCCCATCCGGCGGTGGCGGTGGCCACAGCGCCCGCGCTGGCCACCGACGTTCACGACCTTCCGGGGTTACGCGAAATCGGCAGGCTGCTGGCTGCGGCGCAGCCTGCCGTCAGCCGTGATTGAGCCGCGCTGGTCACGGTCCCACCCGCACTCGGTCATGCTGCCCACACACCGAACTCGATCCGCTGGCCCAGCGCCTTGGCGAGACACTGCACCAGCACCGGGCTGGGCAGGCACACGATCTTGACCTGGTGTTGTGCGGCGCCCGGTCCAAAAAGCCGGTCCGAAAAGCCGGTCCGGATCGTTGGTCCGGCAAACTCCGCGCGAACCGCAGAGTCCGGCCGCCGCACTGCGAAAATCCAGACCACTAAGCTGAGGAAGATCAAGGGCACCAAACCGGACCGGCCACGGGAAGCGGACGTGACCCGCGCGGTAGCATTCCGTGATGACTGACGCGGCCCCACTCCTTTAGGGATGAATTGTTTACCGGAACAGGTGAACTCCCCCCGAATAGCTTGTCAACCCCCTGTAGTATTGGTATTCTAATGTGCTGTCACTCGAACAGCTCTTTTAGTCGCAAAGATGTGAAATTCGGCTCCTGCCCCGGCTGAGCCCAAGGACAGTTCTGCGGGCTGGCCGGGATTAAGAGCCTGACGGGCCAGGGAGAATATTTTCTTCATGCGCGAAAGCGAGAGAGGCCTGCGGCAGGCCTCTCTCGTCCCCACTATAGTTCACCACGACAAGGAGGTCATATCCATGACCGAGAAATTCGATGTGATCGAACTCCCGAAGACAGGTGACCCGACCATTCAACTGGACGGCGCCAGGGCCAACATCTACGCCGGCGGTCAAGGATCCCAAGGGGACATCGCCCTGAGAGACGAAACCGGCCAACAAACCATCCACCTCGACGGTGGCGGTGGCAACCTCACCATGGGCGGCGTAGGCCATGAGGGCGACATCGCCCTGACCGACGCGCAGGGCAGCCAATCGGTGCACATCGACGGAGGCAATGGCAACCTCAACATCGGCGGGGGAGGCCACAACGCTGACATCCGCATGATGAACGCAAGTGGCGACGTCACTGTCCATCTCGACGGCGGCGGCAGCAACCTCACCATGGGCGGCGGAGGCGCTGAGGGTGACATCGGCCTGAGGGACGAAGTCGGCAAGCAAACCATCCACCTCGACGGCGGCGATGCCAACATCAACATGGGGGGTGAGGGCCACAACGCTGACATCCGCATGATGAACGCAAGTGGCGACATCACTATCCATCTCGACGCCGGCACAGGCGATATACTTCTGGGCGGCAAGTCACTGAAGGCTGCAGACTTTGTATTCGCGGCGAACTACATGCTGCCGAACTTGGGAGACGTGCAGTCGTTCATTCGTCGCCATGGTCATCTTCCTCATCTTCCCTCGGGCCGGGAGATGAAGACAGCAGGGGTCAGTCTGGGCGAGTTCACCATGACGTTGCTCCAGAAAGTGGAGGAGCTGACCCTGTATCTGATCAAGCAGGAAGACGTGATCCAACAGCAACAGCAGCGCCTCGAACAGGTCGAGAAGCGCATGCGTCCATAAGGCGAGCCGACAGACTTTCGCGCTTGTCAACACCAGCATCTACGGGTCCTCACAGGTCACCGTTCCGTGGCGACCAGCCAGCTGGGCAGGATCGGGAGCGCTGCCGGGCCGGCCGGGGTCAAGGCTGAACTCGACTGCCCGGCTCACAGGGTCGAACCGGCGAACCGTTGAACTGGCTTTGGCGCGGGGGTGACTGGGGTACGTCCACCTGTCGCCCCCGCCCCGCGGGCCGCATCAGTACGCAGCCGGGCACTGTAGCGGGTGGTGGCGGCAGCCGACCGGAAGGACCTGCACATGGTCTCCGGTGTCAGT
Organism: Pseudonocardiaceae bacterium; assembly: GCA_050699675.1. GTDB lineage: Bacteria > Actinomycetota > Actinomycetes > Mycobacteriales > Pseudonocardiaceae. The sequence goes on along the minus strand of JBOHFU010000518.1, from coordinate 725 downwards.
GTCGCGCACACCGGGCTGGTCAGCATCGAAACCGCATTGGAGACCTGACCAGCTTCGCTTCCTCGGCTCCGTCCCACCGCCCGGGGTCCGCAAGGCACCGGTCAGAGTCCACGCGCCACGGTGCCCTGATGAGGATGGGGTTACCCTAAATTAGGAGGAAGCACCCCCGAGCAGCTCTGTCCAGTTGCGGACGTCCGGGCGGCGGCGCAGCAGCGCCCGCCGTTGCCTTTCGGTCATGCCGCCCCACACGCCGAACTCGATCCGGTGGTCCAGCGCTTCGGCGAGGCAGTGCACCCGCACCGGACACGGGATGCACACGACCTTGGCCTGATGTTGCGCGGCGCCCGCCGCGAACAACCGGTCCGGGTCGTACCTCCCGCAGACCCCGCGGTACCGCCAGTCGGCCACATCTACCTGATCCCTGGTCCCCACGACTCACCGGCCTCTCATCGTTTCTCCCGGCGCGGGAATCCCTCCGGAGCCGGGATGTCACGGACAGAACGAGACTCGGACGCACCGTGGGCGGGACCGGTTCCCGGTGCACGGGCCGTCACCCGACCAGGGATCGCTCAACCGCGTTCAGGATTACGCGTGACTGCGCAGGTAGGTGCGGCCCTGCAGGTAGATGCGGCGCAGGGCTGTTTGGTCGGGCAGGTTGAGGGGAGGCAGGGACTGGCCGGTGACCTTGTGCAAGATGTGGTCGGCCAAGGCGGGGTTGCGGGCCA
>JBOHFU010000517.1:0-3278 GCA_050699675.1 Pseudonocardiaceae bacterium | reverse complement strand
GACCGGTTGCGCAAGATAGCTTGGACAAGCCGATGGAGTTGCACGCTGTTGGTCTCTAACCGGGCCAGTGAGCGGGTGCGCAGCAGTCGGGTGAGGCGCGCGAACGCCAGCGGGTCGCCGACTACGGCGCCAAGCCCGCCGGGCAGCGCGTCCGTGTGGGCGGTGAACAGGGTGAAGGGAATGGGTTCGGGGGCGAGGCGGGCGCACAGGGCGAGCAGCTCCAACGCGGCGGGGTTCGTCGTCGGCGAGCCGGTCGAACGCCACGTGCAGGCTGGCGGCCAGGGAAACCGAATAACCTGTGGGCGTATCGTCGGCCAGCAGTTCAGCGTCCCGAGTGTGCAGCAATCCCAGGTACTCATCGGCGGGCAGGCCGGTCTCGTGCAGGTAGGCGGCGGCTTGAGCGACTGCTAGCGGCAGATTGTCCACCGCTTCGGCAATCTGGGCGGCGTCGGCAGCCGACAGCCCAGGTACGCGGTGAAGAAGCAGGGTGACAGATTCGTTGGGATTGAAGAGATCGACGGGCACCACAGTAGCCAGCTCGTGCCACCCCGGGTTGCGGGAGGTGATGAGCACCTGCCCCCCACCGCCGGGCAGAAACGGCGCCAGCAGCTGCGGATTCTCGGCATTGTCATAGATCAGCAACCACCGATCCCGATCCCGTAAGGCACCGAGTAGCCGCGACACCGCAGACGTGGTGGCATCTCTCTCGTTGGCGAGATCGAGCGCACGCGCCAGATCAGCCAGGCGTTCCGGGATGAGTGAGGGTTGCTCTGAGGGCACCCACCACACCACGTCGTAGTCGTCGCCGTGGCGGTGGGCGTACTCGATGGCCAGCGCGGTCTTGCCGATCCCGCCCATGCCGTGCAAGGCGTGCGCCACCGTTGCGCCGCCTGCCAGGAGCGAACGTCGTAGCTCAGCGAGCAACGTGGCGCGGCCGGTGAACTGGGCGCTGCGGGCTGGCACGTTCCAGACCGAGCCGGCCGGCGCTCGCTCCGACTCGGCTCACGGCAGTTCGACCAGCGCCTGATACACCGCTGTGTGCAGCGCCTCCGGACTGCTGATCTTCACCACTGTCAATCCGGAGCCAAGCAGCCGGGCACGAAACGCCTCCTGCCGCCGGCCATGGTCCGGATCAACGAGGAGAGCCCTCGGGCCTTCCGTCGCATCATCGAGCAGGAATACCAGCCGTGGCAGGCCAGCCTCACAAGCGGTCTCGAACTCCAGCTCGGTGTACGACAGCTCGGGGCGGTCACGGATTGACCACCGCGGTGAAGGTGGCGCGCTCCGGCGAAGTCTTCCAAACCTGGGACTAGCATGATCATCGTCAGCGAGCCGCCAGCAGAAGCGACGCGATTCGTCCGCACGAGCCGATCTACACCAGCGAGTAGCAGCAGTTCAGACGATCTCCCTTTGCACCTTGTCTGGCGCTTCGGAGAAGGGCATTGATCTCCATGTCACTGAATGTGGTCGTTGTGGGAGCAGGCGTGATCGGCGCCGCGGTAGCCGCCGATCTCGCTCGTGGGGGTTGCACCGTCACCGTGTTGGAGTCGGGTCAGCCTGCGGCGGGGACCTCGGGAGCCACCTTCGCCTGGACCAACGCGGGCGGCAAACAACCACGGAGCTACTTCGACCTCAACGTCGAGGGCATGCAGGCCCACCGGCGTCTCGCATCAAGCGTGGCGTCCTGCGACTGGTACCACGAGAGCGGAAACCTGGAGTGGAAGGCGGGTGCCGACGCGCAACAGGAGCAGGAGAGGAAGGTCGCTCGGCTGCTGGAGTGGGGTTACCAGGCGCGCTGGCTCGATCCGGAGGAAGTCCGTTCGCTGGAGCCGGACATGGCGGCCGGCATGATCGGAAGCCGGGTCGCGTACTTTCCCGACGAGGGCTGGCTCGATCCCGCCCGGCTTATGGCTGCGCTGCTCTTGATGGCCCGTGCCTCAGGAGCGGAGGTGAGGCCACATTCTGCTGTCGTGGGGATGTCGATGAGGGGTGAGCGCATCGACGGTGTGCGTATCTCCGATGGCAAGACGGTGCGCACCGATGCGGTAGTCAACTGTGCTGGTCCCGGCGCAAGCACGGTCGCAGCGCTCGTGGGCGTGGACCGCCGATGCGCAACACCATGGGGCTGCTGGCTTATACCGCGCCCACAGCGGTCGCGGTCGGGCGGGTGATCCACGCACCGCAGATCCACCTGCGCCCCGACGGCGGCGGACGGCTGCTCCTGCACAACTCGGCCGCGGACGCCGCTGTGCCGACGCACGACGACGGCTTTCGGGTCACCGGACCCGGTGCAGCGGAGGCGATGCTCCACCTGGCCGAGGAGCTGTACCCAAGCCTTCGTGGCAGCAAGGTCGAGGCGAGGCGGATCGGCGTGCGAGTGATCCCGATCGATGGGCTTCCCGTGCTCGGGCGAAGCGCCACCGTCGAGAACTTCCATTTCGCCGTCACCCACAGCGGCGTGACTCTCTGCCTACGGGTCGCGGAGCTGATCGGCGCCAATGTCCGCGGTGAGCTGGTCGATGAGCTGGCACCGCTCGGCACTCGCGGCTGGACACTCGACAGCCCCCCGACGGCGCCGCCCGCCCACAGAACCCGGACAAAGTCGTGACCATCACCGTCGTCCGATCCGGCACCCTCATCACGGGCGATGGTCAGACCTCGTTGCCCGACACCGACGTCATACTCGTCGATGGAATCATTCGCGATCTTCCACGTTCGGATTCGGATCGATCGCTCGGGCAGGCAGACCTCATCGTCGACGCGACCGGAAAGGTCGTGACTCCGCTCTGATTTGTGATTCACCTTCCTCGACTCGGCCGCTTACGAGACGGAGCCCCCGCCACAAGGTCCCGTCCGCTCATCGGCATGGTCGGATGTCGTCCGGTCATACGCGCGGACAGGATGCGGATCGGGACTCTTCCACAGCGGCGAGAGAAGGGACTCGCACACCAGAGAAGCATGAAGGCCCAGGTCAGGGACCCGGGCGTTCTCGGGTGGACCTACTGATGGCTTACTCGAAACGCTCTGACCTCTTATTTGACCTGGTCAGTGCGACAGAGCGGCTACAGAGTACGGATGTTGGTGACAACGGTGATGTGATCTTGTGATTCAGGCGGGCGGGCAGTTGCCGTCTCGCTGGGGCAGGAGCTGGTTGAGACAGCGCACGAAGCGATCGGTCGCGACGCTCAGGCGTGAGGTGAGACCAACACCTCTTTGGGAGGGGAGGAGACGGGCTGGGCGCCGGTGTTGCCGTCGTGTTCGGTCACTGCTGGGTGGCC
>JBOHFU010000516.1:0-3279 GCA_050699675.1 Pseudonocardiaceae bacterium | reverse complement strand
CCTCGGCGTGCACTGGCTCAGCCGCCAGCTCCACCCGCTCGGCGTTGAGCCGGCGCAGCGTGCGGGCCACCTCGACGGCCCGCTGCGCGGTAGCCACCGCAGAGCCCGGGGTCAGCTCGAGGTGCGAAGCGAACCCCCAAGTCCCCTCGACAATCACCCGCACCGCCAGCCCCACGGTGGTCGAGTCCTGCGCCGTCGCGACCGCGCCGTCGCGCAGCCACAGCAGCTGCCCGGTGGTCTGCTCGATCCGCACGTCGGCGTGCTCGGCGCCCAGATCGCGGGCCCGCCCGACGGCGGCCTCGGCCACTGACCGCAACGGCAGGTCAAGGAAGTCTGGATCGATCACACCGGCGCTCACCTGCCCGACCCTATCGCCCGCTGCAGCAACCGCAGGGCCAGCGCCGCCGCAGCCGAGCCGAGGATCCCGGACTCCTGCAGCGCCACCAGGGGGACAACTGGCACGTCGATCGGGGTCCTCTCCTCGACGAACTGGCGCTCGACGGTGACCACCCTCGCAACAGGGAGTTCCTCGACCACCAGGACCCGGATCTCGCCCACCAGAGCGATCACCGCAAGTTCGCTACCAACCGTGATCTCTTCCGGTTCAAGCATGTGGAGGGATGAGCCGAAAACACCCAGCGTGCATCGGGCGGTCTGGACCACCCGGTTGAATGCCTCGAGATCGGGCAGCCGCAGGTACAGCACCATCTCGGGATCTTCGATCGGGACGCCCTGCAGCCCTGCCGCGAACTCCCCTCCGACGACTATCGGCACCCCGGCGGCGAGCGCGGGCCACACCACGCGGTGCGCCAGCAGCCAGGCGTCCAGGCCTATCGCGTCTATCCCCGGTTCCAGCCGCTCGTCGAGGGCAGCGGTGCTCGGCTCCACCCCGAAGGTGACCACCAGGCCGAACGAGCTCAGCACCCGCCGCACCGCCTCCAGGGTCGGCTCGCGGGCGCCTTTTTCCCAGCGGCACAGCTGATAGCGGCTCAACCCGGCACGCCCGGCCAGCTCGTCCTGGGTCAGCAGATGCTCGTCCCGGATGGCTCTGATCAACTCGGCCGGACTGCGGTAGGTGCGGTCATGGATGCGGCGTGACATACCGGCCACGATGCCCGCCAGCTCCGACACCCGGTCTGGTCTATGTCTGTTGAGGGCGCGGTTGTGCACAGCGCCACCGTTATCCACAGATGAAGGCGCCACCCTTGACAAACGGGGTCGTCACTGTCCGTGTCGCCCGGGGAAGCAGTGTTGCATCGTAGGGAGGTGCCATCACGGGCAACTTCTCTTGCAAAGTTGCGCTGTATGGCACGTCCCCAGAAGACCCACATACTTCCCAGGTGGGGCAGGTGGGGCAGATGTGACGACTGGGGCCATGGCGCTACACCAGGGTTGGGGGTCATGGGTTTAACCAGGGTCCCGGTAGGGGATAACCCTCATGTGCCTGGCCAAGCCGTGCAGCACAGTATTGATTGTCGGTCGAGAGAGGCAGCGGTAGCGGTGACGATCGGGGGGCCGAATCGCACCGAGACCACCTCGATCCGCCTGGGCGCAGCGCCGGGACGCCCAGGCACCGACCGACGCCCGTGGCGCGCAGGCTCGGGGGGTGCGCGACAGGGTATCTGAGGGGTTGGGCCCCGGACCGCCATTCGGGGGCGGTCCGGGCCCCAACCACGTCAACCACGTCGTCCGTCCGGGACTAGGCTTCCTGGTCGTCGGCCCAGCGCTGGGCCAGGAGACATACCCGCTGCGCGAGCTCGTCGGCGGTGGCCTCAGGGTCGCCGGTGAGTCCGGCCGCAAGGCCCACCAGGTAGGCGGTGAGCGGAGCAGCCGGCCGCGCGACGTCATGCGCGACGTCGCGCGCCATATCCAGCACCCGCGACTGCATAGCGGCTGGTTGCACGGCATCGGCGAGGTCCAGCTCCCGGCACACCGCAGCGACCCACTCCTCGAGGGTGTTCACCGGGCCACCTTCTCATCTGCGCCGTTACCCGGTGCGCAAGGCTGGCGGTGTGCAGCAGACCAGAGCGACCCCCCAGCACCACTACCCCCAGCGCAACCGGATGACCACCGGGCAGCAGCGCGCCTGGGATCGGACCTGGGACCGGTGGGGCGCAGACGTCGTGGACCTGCCCGGCGGCCCGCTGGACATCACCGGGTGGTTCGGGCGCGCCGCGCCGGTCGTACTCGAGATCGGCTCCGGAATGGGGGAGTCGACCGCGGCGATGGCCCTCGCCGCACCTGACGTCGATCATCTCGCCGTGGAGGTCTACCAGCCTGGCCTGGCTCAGCTGCTCCTGCGCATCGAGCAGGCCGAGCTCACCAACCTGCGTCTGCTGCGCGGCGACGCGCACACCCTGCTCACCCAGCACGTCGCACCGGGCCGCCTGCACGCCGTCCGGATCTACTTTCCCGACCCGTGGCCCAAGCGGCGGCATCACAAGCGCCGGCTGGTCCGCCCGGAGTTCATCGCCCTGGTGACGTCCCGGCTGGAGGTAGGAGGCTCGCTGCACCTGGCCACCGACTGGGAGTCCTACGCCGCGGAGATGTTCGAGGTGTGTACCGCCGAGCCCGGGCTGCGCAACACCGCCCCCGACGGCGGCTTCGCGGCGCGGCCGGCGTGGCGGCCGATCACCAAGTTCGAGCAACGCGCCCGGGACGACGGCCGCGCCGTCCACGATCTGCTCTTCGCCCGCGGCTAGCATCGGGGACCATGAACCCGGCGCCGCTCCCGACCACCCCGACCACGCTGCTCGTCTGGGATGCGCCCAACATCGACATGAGCCTGGGCTCGATCCTCGGCGGACGCCCCAGCTCCGCGTCCCGGCCGAGGTTCGACGCATTGGGTCGCTGGCTGATCTCGCGTGCCGGGTCCGACACCGAGCCCGAGGCGACCGTGTTCACCAACGTCGCATCGAGCAGCACGGACTTCGTGCGGCCCTGGGTGGAGGCGCTGCGTAATACCGGGTTCGCGGTGTTCGCCAAGCCCAAAATCGATGAGTCGGACATCGACGAGGACATGCTGACGCATATCCGGTCCCGTCACGAGCAGGGTGTGCTGCGCCAGCTGTTGGTGGCCTCCGGGGACAGCCGGGCCTTCCGGGAGCCACTGGAGGAGCTGGTGGCCCAGGGCGTGCAGGTCACCGTGCTCGGGTTCCGGGAGCACGCCTCGTTCGCGGTCAACTCCGTGGTCCTGGAATTCGAGGACCTGGAGGACATCCCGGAGCTGTTCCTGCAGCCGCTGCCCCGGATCACCCTCGAGACGCTGCCCCCGGAGGG
>JBOHFU010000515.1:0-3290 GCA_050699675.1 Pseudonocardiaceae bacterium | reverse complement strand
CTGGTTCAGCTGCAAGTGAGCTGATCATCTACGCGCACGGCGTGCCTGGGGTGTCTGCGACCAGACCTCTATGATCCCGGGCGTGGACAGTGTTGCTGTGCCCGGCACGCCGGGCGTGCCCCGACGAGCCCTGATCGCGCCGTGAGCGCCGAGTCCAGCGGCGACCAGGTGCTGCGGGCCGCGGCCGAGCGCGCGCAGAGCACCGGCGCTCTGAACCTTCCCGAGTTCACCGACCTGCCGATTTCCGGTGACACCGCGAACCTGCGCGAGGGGCCCGAGCTGCACCCCGACTGCTTGACCCTGTTGCCGCTGGTCGGTGTGTGGCGCGGCGAAGGCGAAGTCGTCTATCCGACCATCGACGGGCCATACCGCTTCGGCCAGCAGATGGTGTTCTGCCACGACGGGCGGCCGTTTCTGCGCTATGAGTCGCGGGCGTGGCTGCTCGACGACGCCGGCGAGGTAATCCGACCAGCCGCCCGGGAGACGGGGTTCTGGCGGCCCCGCCCCGACGACACCATCGAGTTGCTCGCCGCACACGCCACCGGCATCGTGGAGATCTACTACGGGCAGCTACGAAAGCAGACCTCGTGGGAGCTGGCCACCGACGCCGTGGTGCGTACCTCGTCGGCCAAGGAAGTCACCAGCGCGCACCGCCTCTACGGCATCGTCGATGCTGGCGACCTGGCCTACGTAGAGCAGCGCGCAATGGTCGGCCACCCCCTCCAACCCCACGTCTCCACCCTCCTCCACCGAGTAGCCGGTTGACCCCGGCCTTAAGCAACGCGTTTGGGGGTGGCCCCGGGCAGCAGTCAGCCCCCGGGTGCCGCGCAGATACGCGCCCGAGCGGGACTAGTGCTCGGGTTAACCCGGGGGCCGGGTGACTGCCTTGGATTCGCCGGCCGCCTCTCACAATCCGCCGTTGTCGTCAACGCCGTCTGGAGGAGGTGGCCTTCCACGGCCGTCGGCGGCTCTAGCTGACAGCCACCTCACGAGTCCTATAGCCGTTCAACCTTGGACCACCTCCCTTCACGTGTGCCTGTCACGCTAACCGCACCGTGGTGGCCCAGGCAACGTCTATACCGATCTCCTAGCCAGTGACGGTGGGTAACTGCAACAACCCCGGCAGCGCGGCCGGTATCGGGCAGCGGTGGACCGTTCAGGGTGTGCACCCGGGTGACCAGCCTGCGCGATGACCACCGTGGATGTCGCGCCTTCGAGCACCGAGCGGCGGAGCGGGCCAGCCGGGCCAGGTGCGCCCCGAGCTCCAGCGCCACCCCGTCGATCACCAGCACGGTCTCGAAAACCCCAGCGCCGCGCAGCAGGGAAGCGTCCGGGTCGGCGAGATCGTCATTCAGTAGCACCAGTACCCGGTCGGGCACAGCACGCGACGCTACCTCGGCCTACCATCGTCGTCGTGGACACCACTCTGCGCAGCACGCTGCACGAGCGGGGAATGCGGATGACCCCGCAACGGCAGCTGGTGCTCGACGCGGTGCACGACCTGCAGCACGCCACCCCGGAGCAGATCTGCGAGCACGTGCAACGCCGCGCACCCGCCGTCAACATCACCACCATCTACCGCACCCTCGACCTGCTCGAAGGCCTCGACCTGGTCCGGCACACCCACCTCGGGCATGGTGCGCCGAGCTACTCCACCCAGGCGCACGAGCACGTGCACCTGGTGTGCCACCACTGTGGGGTGGTCACCGAGGTACCCACCGAGGAGGTCGCCGAGCTCATCGAGCGGTTGCAGAACCGGTTCGGGTTCGTCCTGGACCCCACCCACCTGGCGCTGTCCGGACGTTGCGTGAACTGCACCGAGCAAGGCGGCTCGTGACCTCGCCGCTGCTGGACCTACCCGGCGCGGTGCCCCCGCCCGACGAGTCCCCGGACGCCGGGGTTGCCTGGCACCACGGCGACCCGTTGCGTGAGCAGCGCGCCGCCGAGCGCGACGTCGCGGTCGTGGACCGGTCGCACCGCGAGGTGCTCGCGGTGCCCGGTGAGGACCGGCTGAGCTGGCTGCACACCATCACCTCCCAGCACCTGCTCGCCCTCGGCGAGGGCGAGCACACCGAAGCGCTGGTGCTCGACCTGCGGGGGCACGTCGAGCACCATGCCGTGGTCTCCCACGTGCACGACACAGTGTGGCTGGACACCGAGCCCGGCAAGGCTGAAGGGTTGCTGGCCTACCTGAACTCGATGGTGTTCTGGTCGCAGGTGGCGCCGCGGGATGCGACTTCCGAGCTGGCCGTGCTCTCGCTGCTCGGCCCGGCCACCGGCAAGGTGATCGCGCAGGCCGGACAGCTCGGTGGGTTCGCGCGCGTCCAGGCCGACCGGGCGGACCTGCTGGTGCCGCGCGGCGACCTGACGCAAGTCTGGCAACGACTGGTCGGGGCCGGCGCCATGCCAGCCGGAACCTGGGCGTACGAGGCCATCCGGGCGGCGGCACTGCGCCCGCGGCTAGGCATGGACACCGACGAGCGCACCATCCCGCACGAGGTCGGCTGGATCGGCCAAGCGGTGCACCTGGACAAGGGGTGCTACCGGGGCCAGGAGACGGTGGCGCGGGTGGCGAATCTGGGTCGCCCGCCGCGACGGATGGTGTTGCTGCACCTGGAGTCACCCGAGACGCTGCCTGCCACCGGGGACCCGGTACGCGCCGATCAGCGCCAGGTCGGCCGGGTCGGCACGGTGGCCACCCACCACGAGCTCGGCCCGATCGCGCTGGTCCTGCTGAAGCGCTCAGTGGACCCGAGCACCCCACTGCTCGCCGGCCCCGCCGCCGCATCAGTCGACCCCGACTCGGTCCCGCCCGATACCGGCGAGCCCCCAGGCCGAGCCGCCCTGCGCCGGCTGAGGACGTAACGGACGCCTGGGAGACGGGGGAGGATGGTGGTCGTGATTGAGGTGCGGGCTGGGGGGCGTCGGCGGATTGATCGGGTGCTCGCGCCTGGGTATGTCACTGGGGTGGGTGAGCTTGGTCTTGCTGAGGTGCGGGCTCGGCGGGACGACGCGGCGCAGGAAGAGACCGATCTCTCTTACCTGCGCCGGCTGCTGCACGCCCGGATCGACATTGTGCGTGCCGAGCAACGACGCCGGTGCGAGGGTGGCAACGCTCCCGTCGTGACCGAGCTGGCCCGCATCCTGGCGGCCAAACCCTTAGGTCCCGCGACCGGCTCGGGACGCTTCCAGCCGGTGGAGCCCTCGCGGGCGCAGGCGCACCGCCGCAACATCGAGGCGCTGGTCGCCGATGTCGATCTTTCCGACGTCGGGTCGCTTTCCAGCGAGCA
>JBOHFU010000514.1:0-3300 GCA_050699675.1 Pseudonocardiaceae bacterium | reverse complement strand
TCCATGGTAAGGAATGCCATGAAGAAGGGCCTCCCCGGGTGACACGCTCCGGCTTGTCATCTGGGAGCTATCGAGAGGAGGCCCGACTTCATGTTGTACGCCGGTTTGGATCTCAGTCGCAAACGTCTCGATTTCTGTCTGCTCGACGCGGACGGTGCCACGGTCGAGGCTGGTTCGTCGCCGCCCGACGCTGACGGTCTGCGTGGCCTGGCCGAGCGCGTCGCTCGGCACGGCGCGCCGGTCCGCGCCGCGATCGAGTCGATGAACGGGGCCCGGTTCGTGCACGACCGGCTCGAGCTCGCCGGCTGGCAGGTCGAGATCGCCGATGCGCAGAAGGTGAAGGGGCTGGCGCCGCTGGCCTGCAAGACCGACCGCATCGACGCCTGGGTGCTGGCCGAGCTCGCCCGTCGCGATTTGGTGCCGGCGATCTGGCTCCCCGACCCGCTCGTGCGCGCCGAGCGCGAGCGTGCGCGCTGGCGACTGCATCTCGTCCGCCACCGCTCCAGCCTGAAGCAGCGCGTGCACGCCGTCCTGCTCACCCACGGTAAGCCCTGCCCCGTCTCCGACCTCTTCGGCGTCCGCGGCCGCCAGCTGCTCACCCGGCTCGATCTCCCCGAGCCCTGGCAGGGCACGATCGAGGCCAGCCTGCGCCTGATCGACGAGCTCGACCGCGAGATCAACGAGTGCGAACGCGAGCTGCGCCGGCTCGGCGCCGAGCACCGCTACGTGCCGCTGCTCTGCACCGTGCCCGGGATCAGCTGGGTGCTCGCCTACACGATCGCCGCCGAGCTCGGCGACATCAGCCGCTTTGCATCGCCGCGCAAGCTCGCCGGCTACAGCGGCCTCTGCCCACGCGTCTACCAGTCCGGCGAGCGCGACCTGCGCGGCCCGCTCGTCAAGCAAGGACCCCGCTACCTCCGCTGGGCCCTCGTCGAGGCCGCGACCCACGCCTGCACGGCACCGGTCTACCGCGACCGCTACCAGCGCACGAAGGCACGCATCGGCAAGCAGCGCGGCGCCAAGGTCGCCCAGATCGACCTCGCCCGCCGACTCGCCGAAGCGATCTGGCACATGCTCACCCGCGACCAGCCCTTCGCTCCGGCAGGCGCCACCGACCCCCTGGCCGCCTGACGGTCCTTAAGGAGATGCGCCACCGGAGCGAACTCCAATCGGCCTTGTCCTCCCACCAGGAGGCGATAGAGAGATGAGCCCAGCTCGCCACCACGACCACCCCCGCCCACCCTGACTGGGCGATGCACCACCGCGAGTTGACACACGGCCCTTCTTCATAGAGAGGGGGTCGACGGTTCGAGTCCGACAGAGGGCTTCGCAAAAGCGCTGCACGTTTGGCGCTTTTTGCCGACCTCTTCAGCGCCTTCCTCGGCCCCGAGATCAGCCCTACGGACGCCGCCCTGGCAGTATCACGCGCCCGAGTTGAGCGTCGCCCGTGCACGGCGGGGTCGTGGGCGCTAGCCGTCTAATACGCCTCGATCATCTTCGTGGCGCTGCCCTCGATCGGCGCCGACCTCGGCCTCTCGGGTGCTGCTGCCTCACAGCGCCCTAGAGTGACAAGCCGACCACTAAACCCAGAAAGGACACCGCTCATGGCTGAGATTCTCGAAGTGACCACTCTCCGCCCGGCCCCCCGCTCAGACCAGAGGACTTCGTCGCCGCGAACGCCGACATCAACGAGTACCTCAAGCGTCAGCCCGGCTTCGAGTGGCGTCGCATCGTCGCCCGCGAGGACGGGACGATTCTCCACATCGTCGCCTACGACACCCTCGCTCACGCACGCGCTGGGGCGAGTGGGATCACCGGCGAGATGGGCAACTCACCCGTGCACGCAGCGATCGACCAGTCGACGGTCGACTGGCAGATGACCACCGTCCTCCAGCACGTCGAAGGCCATCGGCACAAGAGAACGTGAGCGGCAGACGAACGGCAGCGATGGTCAGCAGAACTACCCGACCGACAGTGGGCGATGCGATGCCGAGCTCGCTGCGGACGCTGGCGCTGGAAACCTCAACGGAAAATCCGTTGCCGTCGCTGGCGACCACTTGCCGTTTCAGGCGCATGGTAAGGAGTAGCCCGGCGCGGGGGTCGCCGCCACCATCGCAGAGGGGCGGATGCCTGTGCTGTGGCTCAGGCGATGCCCGAGGCGCTGCGCACAGCCGCCGCACGCGCCGGTCGTGGCGGTTTCCCTACCCCGGTACTTCCGGCACCGGCTTCTACTCGGTCGCCGAAGGGTGATCAACCGGCACGACGGTCATCTCACGCGCCGCTAACGCTCTTCGGCCCGGCGTTTGAGCGCTGCGTTCATTTCCCGAAAGCCCCGCTCGGTCGATGCCAGGGTCTTGGCGAACAGGCCGACGAGTAGACCGCTGAAACGCTCGCTCTGGATGAACCTGGAACGCTCGCCATCGAGCGGCTCGATCGCAAGCCGATGCTCGCCGTCGAACAGTCCAGGCACCAGCAGGCGGCCGAGCCAGCGGAGCTCGCGTGCAGGCTCGACGGCCTGCACCGTCGGCTTGAATGTCATCTCGCGCGCGCCGGGCGGCTCGATTCGGACGGTCAGCCGCGACCCAATTTGGGCGGCGCCCTCGATTGAGCGGATGAAGGGATTCCAGTCTGGGTAGGCGTCGAAGTCACTCAGCACCTGCCACAACCGCTCGGGCGGCGCGGCGACTTCGATCTCAGTCCGAAGCTCGCGCATCTCACTCACTCCCTTGGTCTCTCGCGTCGTCGACGTCTATGCGCCGGCGCGCCGTCGTGGTCGACGCGCCCGCGAGCGCCGTTGCGGTTGCTCCGCGCCCGCGAGCGCGACATCGACGATCTCCTCGACGAACGCGCGGTCGAGCCGCTCGCCCGTCAGGAGGAGGCGCAGGTAGATGGCACCGGTGACGATCTCGATCAGCCGCTCCGTGTTCGTGTTCCGTGGGAGCTCCCCCCTCTCGACCGCGCGGGCGACGATGTCGCGGGCGAGCTTGAAACGATCGGCGTAGAAGGTGCGACCCGCGTCGCGCAGGACCGGGTTCGTCTCGGCCTCGGCGACGTACGCACGGATCACGCTCTTGATCGCCGGCGTCGTGATGCTCGCGATCACGTCGCAGCCGTACTCGACCAGGTCGTCGCGGAGCGATCCCGTATCCGGGATGGGGATCTGATCGCTCGCCTGCTCGAGAAGGGCGTCGAGGAGAAGGAGGTCGCGGTTCTGCCAGCGTCTGTAGACGGTCGTCTTGTGGACGCCGGCTCGGCGAGCGATCGAGTCGAGACTGAGGCCGTGGTAGCCGACCTCGCCGA
>JBOHFU010000513.1:0-3302 GCA_050699675.1 Pseudonocardiaceae bacterium | reverse complement strand
CCGTAGGCGTTGCCTTCCCCCGTGCGCTCGGCGAGTTCCACGGCCTGCTGAAACGGGGCTTCGACGTCTCCCGGACGGGAGTCCACCGCTGCCAGCAGCGACCGGGACAGCGCGAGTATGCCCGCTAGTTGCATGGACTCCGGCGTGTTGGTGGGCACGGTCACGGCGTCCAGGCCGGCGAGTGCCAGGTCGAAGTTCCCCTCGCCGATCATCACATAGAGCCCACCCCACAACGCGACGCCCAGCGCGGTCGGTGTACCTCGGTCTTGGGCCGCGTCATGCGCTAGAACGGCGGCTTGCCAGCGCAGATCTGACGAGGCACCGACCACCCGCAGCCACCCCACCGTGACCTGCGTGTGCAGCAGGATCGCCAGATCCAGCAGCTCGGCGACGTCCTTTCCGGCCGCGATCGAGGTATGCAGGTCACGGATCAAGCCAGGCAGTGCTGCACCAACGTCGCCAGGCTGATCACAGCCACAGTGCGCCTCCACCGACGTCGCGACTCTGGCGCGCAACGCATCCACGCCGAGCACCTGCCCGCCGGGCAGCTGATGGCTGATCGCCATCAGCGCGTGGCGTACCGCTTTGGTGGCGGAATCCGCATGCCCGTTGCCTGGCGCAGGTACATCAACCCTGATCAGCTCAGACGGCGCGACTTGCAGCGCATCGGCCAGGGCCACGATCTCTGAGTGGCGGTCCAATGCGACCTCTCCGCGCTCGATCCGGTCCAAGTGCGACTTGCTCATCCCTGCTAGTCCGGCGAGCACCCGCAGCGACATACCCCGTGCGCGACGGATCCGGCGCAGCCGCTGGCTGGTCGTGCGCGCGTCGTGGTCTACGTCCATGGTTGCACCGACTTCGTTCACCGAGTGGGAGCCTCACCGATGCCCCGGGGAGCGACCCCGGGGCGCTGCACTCGGTGAGGGTGCGCGCGCCATGCTACGCGGCGCCCGGGTGGTGAACACTGCGCACCGTGGATCCCGACGGCGTCGTGGCGCTCATCGGCGTGATTCTGCGCGGTACGCCGCACCTGCCCGGGGCCGCCTGCCGCGGCTGTCACGAGCTGTTCGACGACGTCGCGCGGGAGGACACGGCGAAGCGGGCGGCACGTCTGCGGGCCGCGGCACCGCGGCGACGTTATCCACGGTGCACGCCTCGGCCGCCGGCTCTCCTGGGGAAGACACCAACCCGGCCCGGCAGGGTGCCAGCCTCCGGCGCGCCCCCGGCAACCCGTGACCAGCCGGCAGCTAAACGGCAGCGGAGACAGCGACGGCCGGTGGGGAAGTCGAAGTGCCCACAACTACGCGACTCACCGGACCCGGCCAAAGCATGCCGTCTGCATGCCGTCCCAGCTCCACGACCAGTGCCCAGCGCCGACAACCACCCGCGAACGTTGACGCAGGTCAGGGAGTTGCAGAGGGAGCAGTCGCGAGTACAGCGGTAGGGCCCGTTAGAAGCGGTAACTCCGGAACGAACGAAACCTTGACCTGCGACGAAGGGGCTCGCCGAAGCGTTCATGCCGTCTCCATGCCATCAGAGCGGTTATGGGCGAACAGCTGTTTACGCTTGCGGGCGCCGATAGTAGGCCCGGCCCGGTGGCTTGATCCATACGGACACGGTGACCTGCTTGGTGAGGCTCTTGGCGCGGTACCAGCGCGGCGCAGCACTCGCCCAGCAGCGATCCCTAAAGCTGACGTGACCTGCGCATGGGGAGCGCGGGCGACGTCTGGGTAGCCCCAGAAGCGACCGGCGTTACCGACGTCGACCAGCTGGGAGTTCTGCGTGCGGACGCTCCTCTGACGGTCGCGCAGGCGAGGGATCGTGCCACTGGAACGAAGGTTCGTCGCCCGACCGAGGTTCGTAGCTTAACGTGTGCACTCACTCCACTATGGTGACCATGGTACCGCTGAACGGGTGAAGATACTGGCGTTTACTATCTCGGACAGTAATAATCGTAAGATCAATACTCGATAGGGCCATAAGAAGGGTCGTTAACGCGACGGGTGAACACCTTGCTGATGATGCCGGCGTTGTGGGCGGTGTCGCTCGTGTTGTTGTGATGGCCGGGGAGAGATTTATGTTATGCAGCGCGCGGCCGATCTCGCCCGCTTCCCAGCCTGACAAGCGTTTCCGGGATTGGCGCACTGCGGGTCGCCTCCTTGCCGTGGGAATGACGGTTCTGCGGGGCTCGACACCGTGGATCGGCAGATAGTCAAGTCACGTTTTAGTCCCCTTTGAGGCCAGCGAGGCCGCCGGAGGCGCGAACTGCGGTCAGGTCGCTGATGATGTCGCCAGAAGCCGCGTCAAAAACGGCCAACTAAGACGGGGCACACCCGCTTCTCACGGGACTGCCTGCGAAGACGACAAGGGGAGGGGTCATGACTGATCGGGAGCTGAATAAAGCAGGTCTGCTGGAACAGAAGTATTTTAGGCGCCACTGGAAGCTAACCGGCTGTAACGGTAAGGTAGCTGAGTGGCGTGGCCCGTGGCTGTTCCGCATTTACTATTGCAAGAAGTGCGGCAAGCGCATGACTGTGTGAACCCCCTACGTGCCAGGGAAGCAGTTGCGCGGGACCGCTCCCGAGACACACACGTCCTCAAAGGCAGATACACCGTCCTCAGCGAACAGCACCCCTAGCGACGCTCAGTCGTCAGAAGCGGTAGTAGAGGAACGGGCTGAAGGTGCCGGTGGCGACGAGGAGCGTGGAGTAGAACAGACCGACGGTCATCACGCCGACCCGTAGCACGGTAGCCGGCCTGGACCGCACCGATTCGAGGTACCGGCCGGTGATCGGCCTGGCCGGCAGCAGGAACACCAGAGCGGCTAACAGCAGGATCGCTAGTCGCTGGTTGGTCAGCGAGGCAGCCACGACATCGGTCAGTCCGTCCAGATCAAGGATCACCATATGCTGCAAGAAGACCAGAGCGGTGCCGAGGTTCGGCGATCGGAACAGTACCCAGCCGAACACCACGATGAGCAGGGTCAGCGCCCGGCGCCCTAACCGATGCCCGGGCTCGGCTTCCGCAACTCCCCACCCACGACGGCGCTCGATCACCAGCGCCGTGCCGTGGTAAAGCCCCCAGAGCAGGAAGGTCCAGTTCGCGCCGTGCCAGAGCCCGACGAGCGCAAACACGATCCACAGGTTCCGGTAGGTGGTCTGAACCCCCAGCCGGTTTCCTCCGAGTGGGATATACAGGTAGTCACGGAACCATCGGGACAATGATATGTGCCAGCGCCGCCAGAACTCCGTAATACTCGCCGACGAGTACGGGCGCGCGAAATTCTCCGGCAGCCTGAACCC
>JBOHFU010000512.1:0-3306 GCA_050699675.1 Pseudonocardiaceae bacterium | reverse complement strand
GCCAGGCGAAGGGTGAGGCCGCGTTGCGTGACCTGGTGGCCCGCCGCCAGCCGCTGCTCGAGTTCAAGTTGCGGACCCTGCTCGCCGAGCATGACCTGGATACCGTGGAGGGCCAAGTCGCAGCACTGCGGCGGGCTGTGCCGTTCGTCGCGCAATTCAAGGACGTGTCACTCCGAGATCGGTACGCGACGAAGCTGGCGCACTTGAGCGGCTGGACAGGAGATGAGGCCACCGTCGTCCGGCGGGTCCGGGAAGCCGCCGGTGACACACCCCGACGGCGCGGCGGGCGCACTCGGGCCAGTTCTTCGGCCGAGAACGGCACCGAGCTTCCGCCGCGAGACGATGTGCGGCTGCAGGCCCAGCGCGAGGTGCTCAAGGCGGTGCTGCAGGAGCCCGCGATGACCGGCCCGGTGTATGACACGCTGCCTAACGAGGCATTCACCCACCCCGCCTACGCCCAGGTGCACGCCGCGGTGCTGGCCGCCGGCGGCACCGCCGCGGGGATGTCGGGGCCGGAGTGGATCGACGCCGTCGCCGCGCACTACCCCCAGCGAGCACTGCTCACCGAACTCGCCGTGGAGACGCTGCGCGGCAATGGCAAGGTCGAGGACGACGCGCGCTACATCGGCAGCCTGCTCGCCCGGCTGCAGGCCACCGTCGTCGGGCAGCAGGTCGCCGAGATCAAGTCGCGACTGCAACGGATCTCACCGCTGGATGACCCGGACTCCTACCACCAGCTCTTCGGTGACCTGGTGGCCTTGGAGCAGTACTACCGGGCGCTTCGCGAGCAGGCGGTGGGGGCGCAGGAGTGAGCGCCTGGGGACGGCTGTTGCGGCGGGTTGCCGCGGTGCCCGAGCTGCCCGCCGGATTCACCGGCACCTTGGACCCGGGTGAGCGGATCGTCACGATGGGGGAGCTGGCCGGTGGTGGGCACCTGGTGTTGACCCAGCTGGGGCTGTGGGTACCGGAGGGCGCCGAGGTCCGCCGCATCGGTTGGCATCTGGTGAGCAAGGCAGTGTGGGATCGCAGCGCATTGGTGGTCACCGAGGCGGTCAGCACCGGCACTGTGGGTGAGGCCGTGTTGCTGTCCGACCTGCCGCCGCGCCGTTTTGCGCTCGCGCAGCCCGGCAAGGTCCCCGAGGTGGTGCTCGAGCGGGTGACCGGCTCGATCCGGTCCAGCCAGCACTGCGAACTGCCTGGTGGTGGGGCCTGGTTCGTGCAGCGCCGGATCCCGGGACGCGACGGCGTGGTGCTGCAGGTGCGTGCCGATCCGGGGACTGCGCCTGGCGCGTTGGAGATGATGGCCAGCGAGGTCGCGTTGCGCTTGCCGCGGCCGGCCCCGCCCGGTTAGTTTCGGCGTCTGTAACGACGAGGAGGTCACTGGTGTGGGATCCGGAGGCCTACCTCGAGTTCGGCGATCACCGGGCTCGGCCCTTTCACGACTTGCTCGCCAGGGTGGGTGCTCGCGACCCGGCTTTGGTGGTGGACCTGGGCTGCGGGCCGGGTACCCTGACGCCGTTACTGGCCAAGCGGTGGCCCAGGGCCAAGCTGATGGCCGTGGACAGCTCACCGGAGATGGTGCAGGCGGCATGGGAACGGGGTATCTCCGCTGAGCTGTGCGACGTGCGTAGCTGGTCGGCCGCTCCCGGCACTGGTCTGATCATCTGCAACGCGGTGCTGCAGTGGGTGCCCGGGCACGCGGAACTGCTGCGCCGGTGGATCCGGGAGCTGCTGCCGGGGGGATGGCTCGCCTTGCAGGTGCCCGGGAACTTCAGTGCGCCGTCGCACACCGAGACGGCCCGGCTGGCTGCCGAGCCTCGCTGGCGCGGTCTGCTCGACCTCACGGCAGCCTGTCCGGTGCTCGAACCTGCCGGTTACGCCGCGGTGCTGGCCCCGGGTGCCGAGGAGTTGGACGTGTGGGAGACCACCTACCTGCACCGGCTGACCGGATCCGACCCAGTGCTCGAATGGATCACCGGCACCACCCTGCGGCCGGTCCGGGCGGCGCTGTCGGCGGCCGAGTGGATGGAGTTCCGGCAGGACCTCGCGCCGCGGCTGCGGGCTGTCTACCCGGCGGGAGCCGACGGGGTGACCTGGTTCCCGTTCCGCCGGATCTTCGCCGTCGCGCAAGCCGGATAGCTCTTGCGGCGCGTCCGGCGGTGTCCGTTACCGGTCTTTCTGGGTGTTTCGGCCGCACACCTCGCTGATCTTGGCGCTGACCACTCCGGCCGCGCCCTGCACCGTGGGGTGGTCGAGGACCTGGCGGCACATGCGCTCAATCTGCTCATAGCGCTCCCGGCCGGTCCGGGAGCCGAGCAGGTAGCCGATCGCGCCACCCAGCAGAAAGCCACGCATGTCGTCCTCCTCGTCTCCTGCCCTGATGTTCCAGATCAATCCTGCCAGCAGGTGGGGCAGCCGTACGGGTGGTGCAGGTGGTGCGCTAGGGTAGTCATCGGCCGGCCCGCCACTGGGGTTCGGGCCCGGCACCTTCCCCGATAGCTCAATTGGCAGAGCATGCGACTGTTAATCGCAGGGTTGTTGGTTCGAGTCCAACTCGGGGAGCCATCCTCGCAGTCAGCGCATCACGCTCCGTACCCTGCAAGATCATCCCGCGGCTCCTGACCGCTGCCGGGCTCAGGGCGCGTCCTGCAGATCTTCGGGTTTGTGACCAGCCCTCCTGCTCCCCCGAGCTCGACAGCAGCGCTGTCTGAGGTCAGCCGGACAGCGTTGCTGTCGAGCTCGGGAGCTGAGAGCTTCCGAGACACGGCGAACAACCCGTCCATGATCTTATGAGACAGGACTTAGTGGCGCGGCGCCTCGGCTGCGGCCGTGGGGTTCGTTTTGATCACGTTGGAGACCAATTCTCGAGGCTCTTCGAAGTAGTCCATCGCGATAATTCCGACGCGCCCTTGTGGAGATCCTGCAAGGTAGTCGTTGAGGCGTGGGTTTATCGTTTTTGAGTAGCCGCTCGCCTTCAGGTTAACGGCGCTGGAAAACGTAATGTACAGATCTTTGGGATTACGACGCCTTGCTTCCTCGATGTGGGCTATGATGAATTTGTACTTGTTGTCTTCTCCGGGGTCCCGATAGCGATCTTCGACAGCGTAGATCAGACTTGTCGCGCTTCTGAAGTGCCGATTTTCCGGCCAGTAGGTAAGGTCGAATCCGACGTCCTGGCTGCCTTCGAATCTGCGCAGTAAAACGATCTTACCGCGAACTTCTCCCAATTTCGTTTTGGAGGTGAGCGCAGAACTGGTAGTCCCAGAAACGCCATTAGGAAGGGGGGCGGCGAAATTGTAGAACAGC
>JBOHFU010000511.1:0-3306 GCA_050699675.1 Pseudonocardiaceae bacterium | reverse complement strand
CTTGTGGGGCAAGGGCGTTGGGCTGTTGAAGTCGGCATAATCCGGCGCCTTCGCCCAACCCTTCTCTCTGACATCGATCCGATGAGGAGAGGAGACGAGGATGGGCAAGCCATCACGGGTCCGGGTGACCGGACCGCTCGCGCCACACGCGGCGGGGTTCCGCCAGGAGCTCGCCCGGCAGGGCTACACACCGCACTCGACGAGCGACCAACTGCAGTTGATGGCGCACGCGAGCCGCTGGCTCGAAAGCGCCGGGCTGGGCGTCCACGAGTTGGACCCGGCTCGGGTGGCGGGGTTCCTCGCGCACCGACGCGCCGAGAGCTACACGCTGTGGCTGTCGGCCAAGGCGATGGTGCCGATTCTCGACTACCTACGCGACCTCGGCGTGGTCCCAGCACCGACTCCGCTTGCTCCCGCCACCGAGGCTGAGCAGCTTCACGAGCGCTACCGGGCCTACCTGGTCCAAGAGCGTGGCCTCGCGGCCGGCACCGTCGCCTGCTATCTGCACGTGGCGAGGTTGTTCTTCACGGCGCGCGCCGTCCAAGGTGCGCTGCAGCTCGATCGGCTCAGCGCGGCAGAGGTGACCGAGTTCGTCCTCGCCGAGTGCGCGCCGCGCTCGGTCGGCTCGGCCAAGTACATCGTGTGCGGGCTGCGGTCGCTGCTTCGCTACCTCTATGTCACCGGCCACACCGACGCCCAGCTGGACGCCGCAGTGCCGAAGGTGGCGGGCTGGCGCCTCGCCGCCTTGCCCGTCACGTTCGGCCGCGCCGAGGTGGAGCGCCTGCTTGCGAGCTGCGACCGACGCAGCACCTTCGGCCGGCGGGACTACGCGGTGTTGACCTTGCTCGCTCGCCTGGGGCTGCGCGCCGGGGAGGTGGCAGCACTGGAACTCACCGACCTCGACTGGCACGCCGGGGAGCTCGTGGTGCGGGGCAAGGGCAGCCGAACCGAGCGGCTACCCCTCCCTGTCGACGTTGGCGAGGCGCTTGCCGGTTGGCTTCGCCGGGGAAGGCCCCGCTGTGCGTGCGCCACGGTCTTTACCAGGGTCCGGGCACCCCATCGCGGGCTCACCACCAGCGGCGTGTCGGCCATCGTGCGAGCCGCGTGTATCCGGGCCGGACTGCCGGACATACACGCTCATCGCCTTCGTCACACGGCGGCGACCGAGATGCTGCGCGCCGGCGCCTCTCTCCCCGAGGTTGGCCAGGTCCTGCGCCACGCCAGCGTGTTGAGCACCGCCATCTACGCGAAGGTCGACCGGAACCGGCTGCGCGGCCTGGCCCTGCCTTGGCCGGGGACGGCGTCATGAGTGCCTTGCGCGCCGAGCTCGATCGCTACCTCGCCATCCGCCGCGCTGTCGGCTTCAAGCTGGCTCGCGCTGAGCTGCTCCTTGCCGACTTCCTCCGCTACCTCGATGCGATCGGCGCCGACACCATCACGACGGAGAACGCCATCGCCTGGGCGAGCCTGCCCGCGACCGGCGCCTCGAGCTGGTGGGGACAGCGGCTCTCGGTTGTGCGGGCCTTCGCCCGGCACCTCCACGCCATCGATCCGGTCCATGAGGTGCCGCCAACCGGGCTGCTCCCGACCCGAAGCCACCGGGCCGTGCCCTACCTGTATTCCGACGCGGACATCGCCGCTCTCCTCGCTGCCGCTCGCCAGCTGCGCTCGCCACTGCGGGCCGCCACCTTCGAGACCTTGGTCGGGCTCTTGGCGGTGAGCGGGCTGCGCATCGGGGAGGCTCTTCGGCTCGGTCGCGACGACGTCGATCTCGACGGCGGCGTGCTTCGCGTCCGGGAGACCAAGTTCGGCAAGTCCCGAGAGGTCCCGCTGCACCCGAGCACGGTCGACGCGCTCGCCGCCTATGGCCACCGCCGCGACCGGCTCTGCCCGCGGCCACGCGACCTGTCGTTGTTCGTTTCCACCGCCGGCACCCGCCTCCGCTACGACAACACGCACCTCACCTGGCTAGGCCTGGTGCGCCGTGCCGGACTGGAGCCCCGTTCGCCGGGGTGTCGGCCCCGCCCACATGACCTCCGCCACAGCTTCGCGGTGCGCACCCTGCTGGGCTGGTATCGAGACGGCGCCGACGCTGGGGTGTGCATGCCGTTGCTGTCGACCTACCTCGGCCATGTCCATCCGGCCAACACCTACTGGTATCTGTCGGCCGCCCCGGAGCTGCTCAGCCTCGTCGCCGCTCGCCTCGACGCCGCTGCCGAGCAACAGCGATGAGCGCGCTGGCTCCTGTCATGCAGGGCTTCTTCACCGAGCGCCTCATCGGCCAGCGCCGAGCCAGCCCGCACACCGTCGCCTCCTATCGGGACACCTTCCGACTGCTCCTCGGCTTCGCCCAGCGCTGCACCCGCAAGGCGCCATCCAAGCTCAGCCTCGAGGACCTCGACGCCGTAGTGATCGGGGCGTTCCTCGATTACTTGGAGGCCGAGCGTCACAACAGCGTGCGCACCCGCAACAACCGTCTGGCCGCCATCCATTCGCTGTTCGCCTACGCAGCTCTGCGCCATCCCGAGCACGCGGCCCTGATCCAGCGGGTGCTTGCCATCCCCGCCAAGCGGACGGACCGGCAGCTCGTCTCGTTCCTGACCGACGAAGAGATCGACGCCGTCCTCGCCGCTCCCGATCGCAACACTTGGATCGGTCGTCGAGACCACGCGCTACTGCTCGTCGCCGTCCAGACCGGCCTGCGCGTTTCGGAGCTGACCTCCCTCGCGTGCAGCGACGTCGAGCTTGGCACCGGCGCCCATCTCCGCTGTCACGGCAAGGGCCGCAAGGAGCGCATCACGCCACTCACCACCCAGGTCAGCGCTGTGCTTCGCGTCTGGCTGGCCGAACGGCAGGGTGCACCGGACGAGCCGGTCTTCCCCAGCCGTCGGCGTGGCCCACTCAGCAGTGACGCCGTCGCCGTCCTCGTCACCCGTCACGTTCGTGCCGCGGCCAGCCGTTGTCCGTCACTGACGACCAAGACGGTGACGCCACACGTCCTGCGCCACACCTGTGCCATGCGGCTCCTCGCCGTCGGCGTCGACACCTCGGTCATCGCCCTATGGCTCGGCCACGAAGGCGTAGAGACCACCCAGATCTACCTCCACGCCGATCTCGCCACCAAGGAACGAGCGCTGGCGCGCACCGCGCCAACCGGCACGGCCCCGGGTCGCTATCGGCCTCCCGACACGCTCCTTGCCTTTCTGGAGGCCCTCTGATTATGCCGACTTCAACAGCCCGAAGCCCTTGCCCCACAAGGGCTCGCGCACCCTACTCGGCATAATCCGCTGCTCGGCATAATGCACC
>JBOHFU010000510.1:0-3325 GCA_050699675.1 Pseudonocardiaceae bacterium | reverse complement strand
CTGGCCAGCACGGACCCGCAGGCCAACACGGTCCCTGCGGCGAGGCCGAAGGCTCGGCCGACAAGGATCGCACGGCCACCGGGTATCCGGCTGGAAGACCAAGCGTGGACCCCGGAAACCGCGGTACCGGCGGAGGCGCCGACCGCTGCCTGGGCACCCCCGACCCAGGCGATCAACGCAGTGGCGGAGGGCCCGGAGCCCGACTTCCTACGACGGCGCGCGGTCATCGTGCGTCACTAGTGTTCTCCTCGGGGTAGTCGAACCGCTGCATAGTACAGGTCCCCAGGACCTGAACCAGGCTGATCACTCGTCCGGAGCAGCGCGCTGACCGTCCCGACGCCCCTCGTCCCGAGGTCCGAGGTCGGAGGTCCGCGGCGACAGAGGTCCCGGAAGCGGCGATCGGGATCGGGAATCCGCCGGGGCGCCGCTTGATTCTCTTCAGCTATTAAGCCTACCCTCACTTTTCTTAGGTTTGGTTTGGCTGACATGGAGCTCACATGCGCCCACGTGGAAGTGCTGCCAGGGTGGTTCGTCGGACCGTGGCGTGCCTCGCCGTCGTAGGTGTGGCCGCGTGCAGCATCGGCACAACCTCTGGTCCGGCGCCGTCGGACAACCGCTACCGCCAGATCAATCTGGCGGCCAACGCCGAGGCGTACCAAGCGCGCTTCACTATTCCGGAGATGGTCAACGCGTGGGGCATCGCGATCCGCCCGAAGGGCGCGGGCGGACACTTCTGGGTCACCGCCGGCGAGGCGTCCTATGAGTTCGTCGGCGACGTCAGTGCCTCCGGCGACCCGAAGCTGCACAAACTGTTCCAGGATCCCCTTAAGGCGGTGACGATCCCGGGCGCCGACACGAAGACCGACGACACCAGTGTCGGCAAAGCCACCGGGGTGGTTTTCAACGGCGCCGACATCAACTCGGACAAGTTCGTCGTGACCAGCCAGCCGGCGCAGGTCGACGGACGCACGGTGGCGCTGGGGGGCTCAGCACGGTTCATCTTCGTGACCGACTCCGGGCGCATCGCCGCGTGGGGCGAGCGCGGGCCGGACGGCAAGCTGGTGCGGGTGAACGGACCGAGCCAGGAGGTGTTCAACGGGGAACCGCAGGGCATGCAGTTCTTCGGCGTGGCGCTCAAGCAGGATAGCTTCGACACGCTGTGGGCCGCCGACTTCGGCGAGCAGCCACAGATCCGCCAGTTCACCAAGGACTGGGAACTCGTACCGACGCAGGGCTTCGCCAACCCGTTCGCCACCGGCGAGCCGGCCGACCCGGCCGACACGGCTAAGGGCAAACTGGCCGAGCCGGGTGACCCGGTCCCGTTCAACATCACCACCGTCGGTGATCGGGTCTTCGTGACTTATGCGATCTCCAAAGCTCCCGATGAGCCGGTGGAGGGCGGACCGGCATTCGACGCCGGCGAGGAGGACTCGCTGAACAAGGAGCAGGAAAAGGCCACCGATGGGCGTCCCGACAAGGGTAAGCTGGCCGAATTCACCAGCACCGGCGAATTGGTCCGGGCGTTCGAGGACGACGGCCGGCTGAACGCCCCATGGGGGGTCACGGTGGCTCCGGCGAGCTTCGGCCCGTTGGGCGGCAAGGTCCTGGTGAGCAACTTCGGCGGGGCCGGGCGGATCGCGGCGTTCGACGACACCACTGGCAAATTCGTCGACTATATGCGCGACGACCAGGGAACCCCGGTCGGCATCGACGGCATCTGGAACATCCTGTTCGGCAACGGGGAGAGCCTTGGCGACGCCGACACGCTGTACTTCGCAGCAGGACCGGCTGATGAGACGGAAGCCCTGTTCGGTGCACTGCGGGTGGCCCGCTGAGGCTAGAGTTTCGTCGGCTCTTCCTCCACGAATGGTATCTTGGCGATATATTTTTGATATAGTTCGACTGCGTCGTGGACCGGCAACTGTGCGAACTCAAGGAGCGTCTGTAGCCCTTCCAGCTCGGTGTTACATGCTTCCGCCGCGCTAAGTTGAGATGCCACGTCTTGCGACTTGTTCAGCTGCACGGAAATAGCCGCTACAAGTGAGATGAGGGTAGCGGCCAGGCAGAGGGTTCGCCACACGATTGAACCGTTTGATAACGAGAGTCCACGTTGCACGGCTTCCGTAAAAGATACGCCACCAAATGCAGGACCAGCGGTAAAGACTGCCGCCACAGCACTACTGGCTATACTGATGTTAGCCAGTCGAATACTACGCGGTCGGACGCGTCGCAGGAAAGCATTGATGCTTGCTCGCCGGGCCTCGATCCGTCGTATCAGCTCCAGCCGCACCTCAACATTGTCGCCCATACTCCGCCTCCTCAAGTCATGGGTTTCGCTGACGACAACAGTACCGGCCGATGTGCTGGTACCTATCGGATGACCACGTTCCCCTCAGATCCCGATCACGAGTGCCCTCGTGGCGCGGAACTCGCCGGATAGGTGCGAGGCTGACCGCCCTGATCTCTGATGCCCTGTGAAGGGCGCTTGCGGAGCCGGCGCCAGCCGAGCGTTGAGCCGTTGGCTGCCGCCGAACCCCCGTGACAGTCACGGTGACCCCGTCGAATCGGTCGCCAGTGTTCGGGCGTTGTGAGGGGCTGTGACGCTGCGTCACGGCTGTGGACAGTCCGTGTTTTTCAGATGGCGGGAATCCGCCACGCCGCCAGAGCGATGATCTAGGCACTTTGTGGGTGCCATGGGCGCTCAAGCTTCTCGACGGCGGCGGCTGACCAGGGCTCCCGTTGTTGACGTCACGGTGCCCATCGGCTGTCTGGGGTGGTCACGAACCTTTGAGCCTGACCGCCTGGACGAGACGGACCGTGCGCGAAATGGCCTGGTGCAGGCGCCTATCGACTCAACCGATTGGGTGGTCCAGTATCACTGGCGAATACTACAGGGCCGATCGGGGCACTCAGTACCTACCCGATCACCGCCCCGGCGCTCTGGCCGGGCTGGTTAGGAGGACTCGCATGAGCAGCATGCCTGACAGGGCCGAGCAGCCCACCAATGATACGAACGAAACGATCGGTCCCGAGGTCGACGTCCCGGGGCCCTACCCAACCGGGCGTGGGGATCCCACCGGTGAGCCGCTGTCCGCCGAGGAAGAGCCAACAAAGGCAACACGAAGCGCAGGGTCGCTTGGGGACCTGACCGAAGAGCAGAGCACGTCAACAATGAGCGAGGAGACTGGAGGCTTGGGCAGTCCCATATACGACGAGGAAAGCGCCGCCAAGGAAGCTTAATGTGGCTTGCGGTGGCTGGGTCGTTGCTGCTGCGCGCTGGGCGGAGGAGACGAACCTAGACCGGCGCTTACGGAAAAACCGGTAA
>JBOHFU010000509.1:0-3326 GCA_050699675.1 Pseudonocardiaceae bacterium | reverse complement strand
CGGCGACCGCCGGAGTTGCGTCAAGACCGCAACCGCAAGATAGTGGCAACAGAACTCACCACTATCGGGAGGACAGCGTGGCCGACTACACCCTGCCGGACTTGCCCTACGACTATGGCGCGCTGGAGCCACATATCTCCGGCGAGATCATGGAGCTGCACCACTCCAAACACCACGCCACGTATGTCAAGGGCGTCAACACTGCCCTGGATCAGCTGGCCGAGGCCCGGGAGTCCGACCAACTGGCGACGGTGAACATGCTGGAGAAGAACCTGGCGTTCAACCTCGGTGGCCACGTCAACCACACGGTGTTCTGGCCCAACATGTCGCCCGACGGCGGAGACAAGCCCGACGGCGAACTCGCCGCGGCGATCGACGAGTACTTCGGCTCCTTCGACGGGTTCCGGAAGCATTTCACCGCCAACGCGCTGGGCGTGCAGGGCTCCGGGTGGTCGATTCTGGCGTGGGAATCGTTGGGGCAGCGTCTGGTGCTCGAGCAGCTCTACGACCACCAGGGCAACCTGACCGCGGGCACGGTGCCGTTGCTGCTGCTCGACATCTGGGAGCACGCCTTCTACCTGCAATATCGCAACGTCAAGGCCGACTACGTCGAGGCCTGGTGGAACGTCGCGAACTGGGCTGACGTCACTCGCAGGTTCTCCCACGCCCGGTCGGTGGTGCTGCCCTGATCCGCCGGGGCGGAAAGACGACATGAGCGTCGACAATCCTGATGAGCTGCTGCACGCGGTGTTGCCAGCGGCACTGGAGGTGCTCAACGCATGGAGCATCGCTGAGACCGAAGCCGACCCCTCGGTCTTTCATCAGGCCATGGACCGCATCATCGGCGACGCCGTCGGCGCCCGGGATCCCATGCGCGGGCTGGCCGAGATGATCTTCGGGCTGTCCTCGTTATCCGGCATCCTGCTCGACGAGCTCGCCGGTGTCACCGGCCGGTCCCGCGGCGAGGTCCTGCACGCCGTCCACCGGCGTTACCTCGACCCTGGCGTGGGACCGCCGCGCTGATCCCGGCTCAGGCTGTGTCCCTGACCGGAGAGCAGCCAGACTGCGCCATCGGGGGTGTCGCGTACCTCGACCCCGGCTGCGGTGAGCCGGTCGCGCAAGGTGTCGGCGAGTGCCCAGGAGCCCTGTTCGCGGGCCTGATCCCGGAGCTCGATGAGCGCGTCGACGAATGGCGCGACGGCCTCCCGTGGATCCCGCGCACCCACCGCGGCGAGTTCGCCCATGCGCGTCACCATCCGGCGCAGCATGGCCCGGGGCGCGGCGGCGCCGTCCTCCTCCTCGGTGTCTGCCGACCAGTCGACGATTGCCTGCTCCAGCTCGAGGACGGCCGTGACGGCCGCACCCAGATCACGGGCTTGTAACCCGGTGTCGAAGACCTGCTCCAGCCGGTCGGCTTCCGCGCGCAGCGATGGGGTCAGAGTTACCTCGGCGGCTGACTGTTGCGCCCCCGGCGGCCCGGCTGCCGGCCCGCCCGCGGCGATCGCCCGAAGTTCATCGATCGCAACGGTGGTGCCCGACGGGAATACCGTGCTCACTGCCTGCCTACGGACCGTGAACGCGGCCCGACCCAGCACCGTCACCGTGTCGGCATCGAGGTCGAACAGGACCGCGGTGTGTTCGTCCACCCCGAGCACGACGGTATCGGTCTCCAGCCTCGACTCCAGCAGCCGCAGCCGCCGCTCGCCGAGGTAGCAGAACCGGGTGTCGTGGGTGCCGCCCTCAGCGTTGTCGTAATGCGGGATCACCGCCGCGCGCAGGCCGATCTGCGCCAGCAGATCCAGGCCCGTCGCCCAGTACGGGGTTGTACCCACCTTGTAGATCTCGTACACCGGCACGCTGGCGACCCCGAGGGTCAGCGCCGCCGCGCTGGCGAATGTCACGCAGCCACCATTGGTGAGCTTGCCGATCAGGACCTCTCGCAGCCGGCTGTTGTCCCAGACTCCGAGCGCGTACGTCGGGCTACCCGGGCCGGCGAAGACATAATCGGCGTCGTCGATGCGCGCCAATGCCCGCTCACGCGCCAAGACGTCGTCCGCGGTACGCCACGACGCGACGTCGAAGGGAATCTGGAGGTTTCGAAAGTAGCCGACCGTGCGCTGAGAGATCTCGTCAGCGTTCTCCTGGAAGCCGTACGGGCTGTCGAGGAGTACCGCATCGACGGGTGCGGCACCGAGACGCTCCACGAGCATGCGGTGCACTCGTGCCATCGTTGGGGCGGTCTCCCCGGACCCGATGATGGCAAGCAGCCTAGGGCGGGGTGCCACGAAGGAGATCACCCCTTTGCTCACGTTGAGGATCAGGTGAGGACGAGCTGACCAGCCACGTCCGGGGTGTGGGCCACCACAGCGTGCCACAGCTTCGGGTACGCGGCGACCGCGGCGACCACCGCCGGGCTGGTGCGTGCCACCAGGGATAGGTGCCGCAGCGCATGGGCCAGAACGTGCTCGACATCCACCGATGCAGGGGTGGGGGCTGCGGCGTCGGCAGAGCAGACGACCCTGGCATCAGCGGGTACGGCGCGCACGGCGTCGTCATCAGGGTCCGGGTCCGGCAGGATCGCGTAGGTGAGGATCAGCCCACCCGGTGTGGGTCGCCACGATGTCGAGTGCACGACTGTCGCGGTGGGCACGTCGGTGCCGAGGCCCGCGAGTTCACGCGCCCGAGCATCGGGTCGACATCCCGTCGGTAGATCGCCACGTGCCACCCGCCATCCCAGCTGCGCGTCGTCCGAAACCGACAGAAGCACCACTTCGATCTGAACGTCGTGCACGCGGCCCCTTCCCAGCCACCATCAGCTTGCAGCTGCGACACTAGCGCAACTGTCGCGAGGAGCGTGCCGCGGATCCCGTCGACCGACCGCATTCAGCGGGCTGAGCGGGGCTATTGGGCAACGGATAGCCCCGCTCAGCCCGCTGAATGCGGTTCACCGCTGCCGGTCACGGGTGTACCGCCGCAACGCTGCCCGCTCTCGGTGCGCGGCAGCGCGATCCGGACCTTGGCCGCGATGTCAGGGTATCGATGCCTGATCATGTCTTGGGAGCTTCCCGGGTCACTGCGTGCTTAACGCTCAGTGTCGTGTTTCAGCGCGACCGTTTCGCTTGCTGACATCCCCCCGCTGACTTGGCAGACCGCAGTGACGACCTGGACGTCGGCTCCTCTCGTCGACGTGCTGGCCGTGCTCGCGGTTGCCGGCTACCTGGTCGCGGTGCTACGCCGTCGAGCCACGACCGGGCCCGGCTGGCCGGTGCGCCGCACGGTGTCCTGGCTGGTGGGCGTGGCGGTGCTGGTGGTCTCGGTGCACAGCA
>JBOHFU010000508.1:0-3326 GCA_050699675.1 Pseudonocardiaceae bacterium | reverse complement strand
TGCTGCTGGTCACCGCGCTGGGCTGGGAGGCGGTCATCGACCGCACCGGGTCGGCGTTGCTGCTGGGCTGGGTGCATACCGTCAGCGCGTCGGTGTGGCTGGCGGCGGCCGTCCTGGTCGTCGCGGGCGAGCCGGGAACCCGCCGGGTGCTGCTGCGCAGGCACATCCCGGTGGCGGTGGCTGCGGCGCTGGTCCTGGCCGGCACCGGCGTGGTGCGGGCCTGGCAGGCCCAGCTGCGACCCGACGCCACCAGCGCCGGATCCCTGTTCGGCCAGCTGGTGGTGGCCAAGACAGTGCTGTTCGTTGCCGCCGTGGTGCTCGCGGTGCTGGCCTACCGCAGGCTCACCGGGTCGGCGCACGTAGCTGCCCATCGCAGGTTTCCGGAGCGGTCCATTGCGCTGCTCGGCCGAGCCGGGGTGACGGTGCTTGCGGTGGCACTGCTGGCCGGTGCGTCGCTGGCCGCTCTGGACCCTCCGGTCGCCGCGGGCGAGGCCGGAAAACCGGTGGTGCGCACCGTCGCCGTGGGGGCTCGGCCGGTGCCGGTCGTCGTCGCACCGCACCGTCCCGGGCCGAACCTGGTGTATGTGGGTGCGCTCGGTTACCGCGTGGGCACTGACCCCGAGCACTTCGTGGACGCGACGGTACGGCGTGGTGCCACCGGGGGGTGGGCGGTGATCGACCTGCCCGCGGGACGCTCTCAGCTGTGGATCAGCGGCGGCGAGCACCGCGTCCCGCTCCGGCTGGACGCGGCCGGTCCGGCGACCCCACTCGGTGCGCTGACCGGACCCGACGGCCCGGAGTGCCTCACCGCCGTAATGGGCGGGTTCGCGACCGGACGCACTGACGGTGCGCTGCCGGTGCGCTGTCCGGCAGACGTCTTGGTCGACTCCGACGCGGCGACGCTGCGTACCCTGGTCGGTTTCCTCGGCAGGCGCGGGCGCAGCGTTCACCCGGTCGCGGATGGTTCGCCGCGCTCGATGGCGGCGCTGGCCGAAGTCCACCAGGCCGCCGCTGAGCGCGGGGTACGGGTCGACGGGGCCGCCGAACCCGCCAGCACGGTTCTGCTCCTCGGCGGCTGGGAACAGGCTGACCAGCTGCTCGTCGAGTACACCAGGAGTGCCGCGCCGGGCGGGATCTACCTGGCGCCCTGGCTGGCCACGGCGCCACTGCTCAGGTACAGCACCGGTGCGATCACTGCGCTGCGCTTCGACCCACGTGGCGAGCTTGCTGCGCGCTACCTCGCCGCCCTGCGGGCCAGGGCTGTCCCGGCGCTCGCCTCACCTGCCGGACTCGCCGGCTGGTTGGGCGGTGTTGCCGTGGACCCCAGGTCAGCAATCCGGCTCTACGCCTCGGCGCGGGTCGCTGTGCTGCCCGCCGAGTTCGGGCACGCGCACAGCGCGCAGGATGGCTGGATGCCGGGCGGCACGCTCACGCCCGTCACCGCCCCGCTGCCCGAGCCGTGAGTATCCGAATCAGGGTTCTTCCAGCAGAGCCTCGTAGTCGGTGGCGCCGGTGAGGTGGCGCAGCAGGAATGCGGTGACCAGAGCGCGGGACGTTCGCCGGGTGTGGTACTCGGGGCTGCCGTCGACCAGCAGATCCATCCAGTGCTGGCCCTGCAGGAAGCCGAGGTGGCTCGCCTTGGGCAGCGTTCGACTGTGTACCGGTCCCCCCCACGCCTTGGCCGCCGGCTGCGCATGCCCGATCGGCGGGGCCACCCGATCCTTGCCGCCGGCCAGGTGCAGGCCGGGCATGGTGCACTCGCGGGCGGCGGCCACCGCTGACGGCATGGTTTCGGCCAGCGCCAGGGTGGCCACGGCCCGGCAACGGTCGTCGGTTGCCGCCGCGAGTACCGCGCAGCCACCACCCATGCCGTGCCCGACCACGCCGAGCTTGCCGGGATCGACACTGAGCTGGCCGTCCCCCAGCTGCACCCCGACGCACACGTCCAATGCCATTGACAGATCGACGGCGAACTGGCGATGCGAAGGCCACCAGCCGGGCTGGGTGGCCGGCGCCGCCGCGACCACCCCCCAGGAGGCCAGGTGGTGCAGCAACTCCTCGTAGCGTGACGTCGGCTGCAACCAACCGTGCCCGAACGCCACCGCAGGCAGTCCGATGCCGGACTGCGGAGTGAATATCACGCCGGGCATTCCGACCAGTGCCAGGTCACCGCGCAGTACCCGGTGCGGGCCTGGCCGGGCCAGCTCGTCAACCGTTCGCCGGACCGCCGGATCGGTGCGTGCCATGGGCCCGGACGGTATCGGATCCACGATTTCGCGTTGGGCTAGCGTGACGCACATGTGCGGAATCGTGGGTTACGTAGGGCATCGAAGCGCTCTCGACGTCGTGCTGCAGGGCCTGGGCCGGTTGGAGTACCGCGGGTACGACTCGGCCGGTGTCGCGGTGCTCGATGGTGCCGGCACGCTGAATGTGGCCCGCAAAGCCGGGGCGTTGGCCAACCTGATCGGCGAACTCGACGCCACCGGGCGCGACGCGTTCATCGGCACCGCCGGGATGGGGCACACCCGCTGGGCCACCCACGGTGCGCCGACCGATCGCAACGCCCACCCGCACGCCGACACCGCCGGCCGGCTCGCCGTGGTGCACAACGGGATCATCGAGAACCACGCGCAGCTGCGCGCCGAGCTGGAGCGTGCCGGGGTGGAGCTGTCCAGCGACACCGACACCGAGACCGCCGCGCATCTCATCGCCGCGCAGTACACGCACTGCGGTGACCTGCCCGCCGCGGTACGCGCAGTGTGCCGGCAGCTGCACGGGGCATTCACCCTCGTGGTCACCCACGCCGACGAACCCGATCTGATCGTCGCGGCGCGCCGGTCATCGCCGCTGGTGGTGGGGGTGGGCGACGGGGAGCACTTCGTCGCCTCCGACGTCGCGGCGTTCATCGAGCACACCCGCGACGCCGTCGAGCTCGGCCAGGACCAGCTGGTGACGATCACCCGGGACGGGTACGAGATCACGGATTTCCACGGTGCCCCCGCGCATGGCGCGCCCTTCCACGTCGACTGGGACTTGTCGGCGGCGGAGAAGGGCGGCCACGACTACTTCATGCTCAAGGAGATCCAGGAACAACCCAGCGCCATCGCCAACACCCTGCGCGGGCACTTCATCGACGGCCGGATCGTGCTCGACGAGCAGCGGATGGACATCCAGGAGCTGCGCGACGTCGACAAGGTCTTCGTGATCGCCTGCGGGACTGCCTACCACTCCGGGATGGTCGCCAAGTACGCCATCGAGCACTGGTGCCGGCTGCCGGTGGAGGTGGAGCTGGCCAGTGAGTTTCGGTATCGCGACCCGGTGCTGGA
>JBOHFU010000507.1:0-3334 GCA_050699675.1 Pseudonocardiaceae bacterium | reverse complement strand
GACTGGCTTCGCCACCTCGACCAAGCCCACTCCGACCTGCTCCACACCCTCGCCCGCCACATCCTCGCACTGCCGCACGGGGGACGCAGCCGGGTCCGCCCGCTCAGCGTGGACCGCCTTGGCTTACGGTTGCGGATCGAGGACGGCGAGCAGGCCCACGACCTCCGGCTTTCCTTCCAACGGCCGGTCACCAACCCAGCCCAGCTCGCCACCGAGCTACATCGGATGGCCGGATGCCCCGCCGTCGCTGTCGGACTCCGGCCACCAGGTGCCGACCGCAAGCAGCGGACCTGAGCGCCGCCGACGTTCCCTCTCCGTTCACACGTCGGCCCCGTCGACGCTTCTATGTGTTGTCAAGATCGTTTGAGGTGTCTCCTCCTGTCGTGTGGTGTGGGTCGGTGCGCACGCCGGGCCATTTAGGTGCGGAGTCTGCGGTGTTCGGCGACGCGGCAGGCTGGGCTGCAGTAGCGGCGGGGTTGGCCGCGCTGGTCCAGTGGGGTGTGGAAGGTGCGGTGGCAGCCCCAGCGCTGGCAGCGCAGTACGAGGCAGCAAGGGTGGTCTGGGCAAGGACCCGGAGCCCGGGTGGGGGTGTAACGATATTCCCTGGGCTGGTTCATGCGCCGGTGGTGGTGTCGGGGGGCATGGTGGCGGTGAGGGCGCGGTAGAGCTCGCGGGTGATGTAGCGCTTGAGGCAGCGGCGGATCTCGCGGAGGGTCTTGCCTTGGGCGGTGCGCCGGGCGACGTAGGCGCGGGTGCGGTCGCAGCAGCGCATCCGGGTGAGGGCGATGGTGTGGATGGCGCGGTTCAGTGCCCGGTCGCCGCCGCGGTTGAGGCGGTGGCGCACGGTGCGTCCGCTGCTGGCGGGCAGTGGGCTGGTGCCGGCCAGGGCGGCGAACGCGGCGTCGGTGCGGCACCGGCCGGGGTGGGAGAAGCTGATGATCACCTGGGCGGCGCTGACCGGTCCGATGCCGGGGCGGTCGGTCAGTCCGGGGGCGAGGTCGTTGACAATGGCCGCCAGCTCGGCGCGGTTGGTCTTGAGTTGGCGCCCGGTCTCGCGGACTGCGACCGCGAGCCGCCGCAGCTCGCCGTGGCGCACGGCCTGGGCGCGGTCGGCGTCGCGCGGGCTGCGGCGCCGGGCCAGCGTGGCCAAGACCGGCTCGGACAGCGCACCGCGGGCGGTCTGCCGGTCGGTGTCGTCGCCGCCGAGCAGCAGCGCGCGCAGCCGGTTGGTCGCCGCGGTGTGCGCGGTGGTCAGATCGTGGCGGGCGCCCAGCAGGATCCGCAGCGCTTCCCGGTCCCCGTCGGCGCGTGGGGTCGCCACCCGGTCGGCGTCGCAGCGCAGCGCCGACAGCACCGCCAGGTGCGCATCGATCGGGTCGGACTTGCCCGTGCCCCGGCGGGCCTTACGGTGGGGCTGCTCGCACTCGATGACCACCAGCCCGGCCGCGGCCAGCGCCCGGGCCAGCCCGGCACCGTAGCTGCGGGTCCCCTCGATCGACACCACCAGCCGCGGACCCGGAGCATGATCAAAGATCCACCCGAGCAGCTCGGCGAAGCCGGCGCTGTCGTTGCTGATCGTCAACGTGGCGATCGACGTCCCGGTCGGATACGCGATCTCCACCTGATGGCTGTCGCGGTGGGTGTCCACACCAACGACGGCATCGACGACTTCTGCCACCATGGCAACGGCCTGTCCCCTTTCCTGGGCGCGGGTCAACGTGGCACCGGCCTGGATGGGAACACCGAGCCGCACCTCTGTGACGAGTCACGCCCACGGGCGGACAGGCTTCTGATCAGGCCACTCCGGTGGGCCAGGCCGGTGCCGGCAACCACGGCGGACAAGTCGACAACAAGCCACGCCACCGCGGCCAGAGTTCACGCGAGCCACACCGAGTCACCAACACCAAGCCTGACGGTCCTCCACCCAGGAGCACCGCAACGACACTCACAGAGTTCACGGCGGCATACCTCTGCCAGGAAGGTCACCCTAGGACGATTAACTAGAGTGGCCGGATGGAGCCTGAGGACCACCGCCGCAGCGACTACGAGGCCACGAAGGCGATCGCGCCGGGTTGGGAGCGCCAGCGTGCGCGCCTTGAGGAGGCCGCGGCTCCGGTGCGCGCGTGGATGATCAGGGAGTTCGCCCCACGAGTGGGCGACACGGTGCTCGAGCTCGCGGCCGGGGCGGGTGACACCGGGTTCGAAGCGGCCGTCATCGTCGGCGAGCGTGGCCGCCTGATCTCGACCGACTTCTCGCCGGACATGGTGGAGGTCGCCCGCCGCCGCGGCGCCGCACTCGAGCTGAGCAACGTCGACTACCGGGTGATGGACGCCGCGCGCATCGAGCTCAACGCAGACTCGGTCGACGGCGTGCTCTGCCGGTTCGGTTACATGCTGATGGCGGACCCAGCCGCGGCGCTCTCCGAGACGCGCCGTGTGCTGCGCCGCGATGGGCGCTTGGTGCTGGCGGTGTGGAGCGCCCCCGAGCGCAACCCGTGGATGACGATCCTCGCCCGGATGCTCGTCGAGCGCGGTCACATCCCGCCACCGGAGCCCGGGGCCCCGAACCCGTTCAGCATGGCGAGCGAAGAGCGCACGCGGGCGCTGCTCGAGGACGCCGGCTTCACGGCGGTGCGAACGAAGGAGGTGCCGACGCGCTTCGCATTCCACGATGTTGACGATTACGTCAGGTATGCATCAGACAGCCCATTCGCGATCGTCCTCCGTGGGCTGTCTGAGAGAGAGCACGAGGCGATCAAGGCGCAGCTCGCCGCGGCGTTCGTCCGCTTCGCCGCCGACGGCGGCTACGAGTTGCCCGGCGTCGCTCTCCTCGCGGTGGCGAGCTGAGGATTGCCCACGGTGATGAACCCGAACCTGGACACGGCCTACGACGGGCCCACCTCCGCGAGCTTTGTCGAGGTTGACAGCAAGCTCGGGTGGGCGCTCGGGTACCCGTTCGCGCTCCGCGCGATCGGTGTCGGCGGTCCTGATGCGCCGGAGACCCTGCTCGACTACGGATGCGGGCCGGGAAAGGTCGCCGATCGGGTCGCCCGCAGGTATGGCATGGGAGTCGTTGCCGTGGACCCCTCCGCCGAGATGCTGGCGATCGCCGCGCAGCGGTACTGCCATCCCCGGGTCACCTACCATCAGGTGCAGGACAGCCGGCTTGAGTTCCTGGCGAACAGCAGTGTCGACGCGGCGATGTCTTGCTTCGTCTTTGTCGTGCTGCCCTCCCGCGACCAACTCCGGGCTATCGCCGCTGAGGTATGGCGCGTGCTTCGCCCAGGCGGACGATTCGTGATTCTTGATCCGCATCCCGACCACGTCGGAATGC
>JBOHFU010000506.1:0-3336 GCA_050699675.1 Pseudonocardiaceae bacterium | reverse complement strand
CCAACGGCAAGCCTCGCAGCGTGGCAGCTGACCTGCCGGTGATCACGGCTTCCTCAGGCAGGATGAGCGCCGCGCCCTGGCACCGCACCTCGTGGGTCAACGGCAGCGCCGCCGGCAAGTAGACATCCCGGAAGATGCGCCGAAATTGCGACCCTCGCAACTGACCCTCGGTCACCGCCCCCGTGGCGACGGCCTTCGAGCCCCGAAACGGCCCATTCAGGTCTTCAAACCCCCTGCGTGTCCCCATGCAGAGCAACATCTCGCAGGCACGCCCAACTGTCCAACCGCTATCCACAGCACCCAAAAGTTGTCCACAGGCCACCATCCCCCCAGCAGCCCCCACCTCACCCCCACATGAGTGCGACAAGCATCCATATCGCTGTCCTGGATGGCCTCCGGACAGCGACAAGCATCCATGTCGCTGTCTAGAGCGGGGGGTGCAGGGCTAGTAGCTGTACTGAGCGTTCGCGCATCTCCACTTTGCGGACCTTGCCGGTGACGGTCATCGGGAACTCGTCCACCACGAGCACGTACCGTGGAATCTTGTAGTGCGCGAGCTTGCCGGTGGCGTAGTCCCGCAATATCTCAGCGGTGAGCTCAGGCGTGTCCGGTCGCAGCCGCACCCAGGCGCACAGCTCCTCGCCGTAGTGCACATCGGGCACACCGATCACCTGCACATCCAGGATGTCCGGGTGGGTGTAGAGGAACTCCTCGATCTCCCGTGGGTAGACATTCTCGCCGCCCCGGATGACCATGTCCTTGATCCGCCCGGTGATGGTGAGGTAGCCCTCGGAGTCCATCACCGCGACGTCCCCGGTGTGCATCCAGCGGGCCTGGTCGATCACCTCGGCGGTCTGGTCCGGTTGACCCCAATAGCCGAGCATCACCGAGTACCCGCGGGTGCACAGCTCACCCGGGGTCCCGCGCGGCACGATCAGGCCGGTGTCCGGATCGACGATCTTCACCTCGAGGTGCGGGTGCACCCGGCCGACCGTGGACACCCGCCGGTCCAGCGAGTCGTGCGCCCGGGCCATGCGGATTCCTGCACCGGGGAACGGCCGAGCAGCGGCTGCCACCACTCGGGGTGCTCGCGGTACCAGGCGACGGTGGCCCGAACCCCGTCGGCGAAGCTGACCTGTGGTTTCCATCCGAGCTCACCGCGGATCTTGGTGGAGTCCAGCAGGTAGCGCCGGTCATGGGAGGGCCGGTCCGGGACGATCGTTTTCAGCGAGGCGGGCAGGTTCAGCTCGGCAAGGACGAGGTCGGCGATGGTGGCGATGTCGGCTTCCTCGCCGCTGCCGACGTGGTACGTCTCGCCGATCCGCCCCCGGCGCAGCACCTCGTCGATGGCGCGGCAATGATCGGACACGTGCAACCACTCGCGGCGGTTGCGCGTCGAGGCGTACAGCGGTAGCGGCTCATTGCGCAGGGCTTTGGTGGTGAACAGCGGGATGACCTTCTCGGGGAACTGGTACGGACCGTAGTTGTTGCAGCAGTTGGTGATCGTAACCGGAAGGTCATAGGTCAGGTGGTAGGCGCGCACCGCGTGATCGGCGCCGGCCTTGGCCGCGTTGTACGGGGTTCGCGGCAGATACGGGGAGTCCTCGGTGAACGCGCCCGGATCATCCAGCGCGAGGTCACCATAAACCTCACAGGTCGAGATCTGATGGAACCGGCCCACGCCTACCCGGCGGCTGGCATCGAGCAGGGTTTGGGTGCCGATGATATTGGTGGAGAAGAACTCGCCGGGGCGCAGAATCGCCAGACTGTTGTGTGATTCGGCGGCGAAATTGACCACGATGTCGACGTGGTGGGTGCGCAGGAGATCTTCCACCAACGCCTGGTCACGGATATCACCGTGGATGAACGTGATCTCGTTGGCGAGGTCGGCCAGGCTCTCCCGCACACCAGCGTAGGTCAACGCGTCCAGCGCCACGACAGTGTCGGCGGGATAGGTGGATCGCCAGTAGCGGGTGAAGTTCGAGCCGATGAACCCCGCTGCTCCGGTCACCAACAGTGTCGTCATCCGCCATCGCCTTCCACGGCTGTCTCTTGCTGACTGGGCACACCCGCCAGGCCAGCGAACTCGTGACCGCCCAGAGCCTAACCGGCCACCCCGGCCGCGCCGGACAAACTCGCTGCGCCCAGCACATGTCAACGGTTGCCCGTTCAAGATCTCACCGGCCACGCAACGTCGGATCAGGCGACCTCGCTGGCCGCAGCCAGCCGCCGTAGGCGATCGGCATCAGCGGCAAGACGCTCTATCCCCTCCCGCAAGGACG
Organism: Pseudonocardiaceae bacterium; assembly: GCA_050699675.1. Lineage (GTDB taxonomy): Bacteria > Actinomycetota > Actinomycetes > Mycobacteriales > Pseudonocardiaceae. Next base: position 1,054 of record JBOHFU010000506.1, on the reverse strand, counting down.
TGCCCTCCTCGGTGGCCAATCCTTGCAACACCCATCCGCGAATCAGCGCACTCACCGGCACACCTGCTCGCGCCGCGATCTCCTCGATCGTGGCGAACGCCTCAGCAGGCAGTCGCACCGACTGCACCACCGAGCGGACCTTTCGTTCTCCCTTGACGTGTTCCGGCAGAGGCTCGTCCCGGATAGCCTCGGACTCGGCCTGCGCTCTCTCGACTTCCTGCTTTACGTCCATCACTGCCCCTCTCGATACCGCCGCTGGTCCGCCGGATTGGACTCCCACCCGTTCGCGCCGTAGTAGGCACCTTCACCACGGTGGACGAGGATGACGGTCAAGATCGCCCGACGGCTGTGGCTGTAGCCGACCACCCGAACACTTCTCCGCGACCAGCTCGACGGATCCGGGTCGAACCAGACGGCGTCAACGTCGCCGACCGCTTCATCGGCCTCCACGACGGCCACCTTGTGGTTGTCCCACATGTGCTGCGCGCCGTACATCCAGTTAACAACAGACACAACTACAAGTCTACTACGGCAGCCCGGCCGTGCGGCTCGCCACCCGAAAACTCGGATGAGGCATGAGCATCGCGTCGCGTCGCCGTGCCCGTCAGGGCGCTGCCGAAGATGGATCAGGCGGCGTGGGTGGCGTGGAATTCGTCTTGCAGGGACCGGACGGACGCCGGGCGGTGGATGGGTGGCAGTGCGGCGAGGTCGGCTCCAGCCTGCGCAGCACCAGCGCGCAGCGGCGGGAGCGCACGGTGGGCAGCCGGCGCAGCGCGGTGAGCCCGGCAGGTACCGCCCGGTCCAGATCACCGACCGTGACGAGCGCCTGAGACAACCACGCCACGTGGAACACCACGTTGCGGGGTGTGCCAGCAGGGTCGGTGGCGGCGCAGCCCAATACCGCGTCCGCGCCATCCAGCAGGGCGCGGCAGTCACGTGAGGTGACTCCGGCCAGCGTGAGCGCACCTTGGGCAAGGCAGCTGTCCAGGTTGGCCGGCCAAAACCAGGCCAGATAGGGCGGCAGGTTGTCCACCGCTCCAGGGGTGTCAAGCAG
>JBOHFU010000505.1:0-3355 GCA_050699675.1 Pseudonocardiaceae bacterium | reverse complement strand
ATAGGGTACGCCCGGCGTCGAGCACCTCCCTGGCTGCCTGCGCGGCGGCCAGCACACCACGCCGTTCCCGGGGTTGGGTCCGGGCCTCCTTGTCCAGCCGGGGCAGCGCGCGGTCCAGAGTCTGCAGGTCGGCCAGTACCAGCTCGGTCTCGATGGTCGCGATGTCGTCGGCCGGGTCGACCCGCCCGTCGACATGCAGCACATCGGGGTCGTCGAAGACTCGCACGACCTGGCAGATCGCGTTGGCCTCGCGAATGTTGGCGAGGAACTTGTTGCCCAGCCCGGCGCCCTCGGAGGCACCCGCGACGATCCCGGCGATGTCGACGAACGACACCGTCGCCGGCAGCACCCTGGCGCTGCCGGAAATCGCGGCCAGCCGCCCGAGACGATCGTCGGGCAGCGGCACGACCCCGACGTTGGGCTCGATGGTGGCGAAGGCGTAGTTCGCTGCGAGCGCATCGTTGCGGGTCAGCGCGTTGAATAGGGTGGACTTGCCGACGTTGGGTAGGCCGACGATGCCGAGAGTGAGGCTCACAGGGTGTCAAGTCTAGGCGACGTGGCCCGATCGCCCCGGAGCCGGCAACCCATCAGTAGCCGTAGCTGCCGCCATCGGGTTGCTGGTTGGTACCTGGGGCCGGGTTGGAGGCCGAGCCGTCGTTGCAGCCGGCCAGCGCGAGCGAGAGTGCGGCGACTGCTGCCAGCACTGCGGCGCGCCACCGTGTGTTGCCGGTCAATGTCATGGCGGCACACACTAGGGTCTCAAGGTCGGCGTGGCTGCCGCCAAATGGCCCAACTACACCAGCGTCGACCAGCTCGCTCGTGATGTCCGATTCCCGCCAGAGCCGAGCCCGTCCGGCTGGCAGGATCGGACTGTGCTGCTCGACCACGACCACTGCTACCGGGCCGTTTCCTCCCGCGATGCGCGATTCGACGGCTGCTTCGTCGTCGCGGTGCGGACCACCGGCATCTACTGCCGGCCCTCCTGCCCCGCGGTGACGCCCAAACCGTGCAACGTCACCTTCCTGCCCACCGCCGCGGCGGCCCAGCTCGCCGGCTATCGGGCCTGCCGCCGCTGCCTGCCTGACGCCGTGCCGGGTTCGCCGGAATGGAACCTGCGGGGCGACCTGGTGGCCAGGGCGGTCCGGCTGATCGCCGACGGCATGGTCGAGCGCGAGGGCGTGCCCGGGCTGGCCGCCCGGCTGGGCTATTCCACCCGCCAGCTCAACCGGGTGCTCACCGCCGAGCTAGGCGCCGGCGCGCTCGCCCTGGCCAGGGCGCATCGGGCGCAGGCCGCGCGGGTGCTCATCGAAACCACCACGTTGCCGCTGGCCGACGTCGCATTCGCTGCCGGGTTCGCCTCGGTCCGCCAGTTCAATGACGCGGTGCAAGCGGTGTATGCCACCACCCCGACCGACCTTCGCCGGCACGCGACGCCCCAGCCGACACCGGGTGCCCTCACCGTGCGGCTACCGTTCCGGACCCCGTTGGACGGCGCGGGCCTGCTGGACTTCCTCGCGGCCCGGGCGGTCCCGGGCGTGGAGTGTGCCACCGACCGCGGCTACGCCCGGACGCTGCGGCTTCCGCACGGACCCGGTGCGGCAGCGGTACGCCTGACGCCCTCGCACTGGGACTGCACCCTGCGGCTCGGCGACCTGCGGGACCTGCCAGTGGCGGTGAGCCGGCTGCGCAGGCTGCTCGACGCCGACGCCGACCCGTGCGCCGTGGACGAGGTCCTCGGCGCCGACCCCGCGCTGGCCACCGCGGTGGCTGGGCGGCCCGGGATCCGGGTGCCGGGCGCCGTTGACGGCGCCGAGACGGTACTGCGCGCGGTGCTCGGGCAACAGGTGACAGTGGCGTCCGCGCGGACTGCCGCAGCCCGTCTGGTCGCGGCATTGGGTGAACCGATGCCGGGCGAACCGGTGCCGGGCGGCACGGACAGCCCTTCCCTGCTGTTCCCGGCGCCGGCCGCGGTCGCCGAGCACGCCGACGAGGTGCTCACCGGCCCGCGCCGTCGCATCGAGACCGTCCGGGCCATCGCGGCGGCGCTGGCCGCCGGCGATCTGGTCGTCGACCCGGGCCGCGATCCCGAAGAACTCCGGGGGGAGCTCGAAGCGATCCCCGGGATCGGCCGATGGACGGCAGGCTACGTGGCGCTGCGTGTGCTGGGCGCCACCGATGTGCTGCTGGATACCGATCTCGCGATCCGGCACGGCGCGGCCGCACTGGGGCTGGCGGCCGATGCCGACGAGTTGCGGCGGCGGGCCCGGCGCTGGCGACCTTGGCGGTCCTACGCCGGGATGCACCTGTGGCGGGCCGCCGCCATCCGATCACGACGAACGGAGCGCACGGCATGACTTCCACCTCCACTGTGACTTCCACATCCACCGTGGGCACCCCGATCGGCCCCTTCACGGTCCTCGTCGACACCGACGGCGCGGTGCTCGCCGCAGGCTGGACAGCGCAGCTGGAAGACCTGCTGCCACTGGTGGCACCCGGACTGCGCCCGGTCTCTGTGATTCACCGCATGGATCTGGGGGCGGTGACCGCCGCGGTGACCGCTTACCACCGGGGTGACCTCGCCGCGATCTGCGACGTGCCGGTGCGCCAACGCGGTGGTGAGTTCTTGGAGCACACCTGGCAGGTGCTGCGCGCGGTCCCGGCCGGCGCCCCGGTGAGCTACACCGAACTGGCCGCCAAATCCGGCCGGCCGCGGGCGGTGCGGGCGGCGGCAGCCGCCTGCGCACGCAACCCCGCGGCGCTGTTCGTCCCGTGCCACCGGGTGCTGCGCAGTGACGGCTCGCTGGGCGGTTTCCGCTGGGGCCTGCCCGCCAAGCGCTGGCTGCTGGCCCACGAGTCCCCGCAGGCTTGACGCATTCAGCGGGCTCAGCGGGGTAAAGCGGTGTCGCTTTACCCCGCTGAGCCCGCTGAATGCGCTTGGGGCGGCGCGCCTTCGCGGTTCTGTCGGGGGGGTGTTGCAGGCTGTGACGCGTGGATTACTCGGTGTTCATTGCCCTGTTCGCCGGTCTCGTGGCCAGCGCGCTGATCAGCTGGCTGCTGGGCGCTGCCAGTCGTCGTGCTGCGGTGGCCGAGGCCGGCCGCACCGCGGACGCCGCCAGAGCCGCCATCGAGGCCGAGCTCGCCGCGGCTCGCCGTGACAGTGCGAGCGCCGCAGCGGCCAGGGATGCCGAGGCTGCCCGGGCCGAGCAATTCCGCAGGCGTGCCGAGGAAGCCGGCGAGCGGATCTCGGCGGCGCAGGCGGAGCTGGCCGGCACCCGCGCCGCGCTGGACGCCGAACGGGCCGCCACGGCCGATCGGGAACGTCTCCTGACCCGCCGCGAGGCTGAGCTCAAGGACA
>JBOHFU010000504.1:0-3362 GCA_050699675.1 Pseudonocardiaceae bacterium | reverse complement strand
GAGGCGAGACCGGCCGCGATCAGCGCCGCACCGGAAGCTGGCGGCAACGCGCCAAGCCGTTGCCCAACCTGTACCGCAGCGACAATGAACGGCAGCGAGGTGGCCTGCAAGAAACCGGCCGCCATGGTGCGTCGCATCCCCAACTCTGCTCGATAGAGCAACGCTGGGAGACCCCGCACCATAAACAGCGCCGCCAGAAACAGCGGCACCTGCAGCAACGTCGAGGGGGAGGCGAACAGCGCCTTCGCATCGAACATCACCCCGCTGGTGATGAAGAACACCGGGATGAGGAAGCCGTAACCAATCGCATCCAGTTTGAGCTCGGTGTGCGGATGTACCGTCGCGGCGTCGGCGTCAATCAGCCGCAGCACGGCTCCGGCCAGGAACGCGCCGAGGATCGCCTCGAACCCCAGGCCTTGAGCCAGCGCCACGAACGCGATGAGCAGCACCATCGCGAACCGGATCCGGATCTGCGCGGTGGTGTCCATCAGCATCTGGAAGACCCGGTCGGCGCGGGCTGTGCGGCCGGCCCGCATCAGCGCGACCGCCAGCAGCACCACGACCAGCGCCAGACCGGTCAACAGCAGCAGCCGGGCGGCGAGACCGGTGGATTCCTCGGAGAAGAACAGCGACAGCAGGATCACCGCACCGAAGTCGGCGATGGACGCCGCGGCGATGATCAGCTGCCCGGTGGCGCCGGCGACCTGGCCGGAGTCCTTGAGTACCGGCACCACCAGTCCCAGTGAGGTGGAGCACAAGATGATCGCGATCAGCAGTGGTGTCGAGGCGAACCCACCGGCCGTCAGCAGCAGCGCGGCCCCGACCGCGATCGCGAAGGACACCACGAACCCGGTCAGCGCCAGGGTCAGCGGGCGGCCACGCAACCGGTGCACGTCGATCTCCAGACCGGCCAGGAATAGCAGGAACGCCAGGCCGACCAGGGCGAGCACCTGGACCGGAGCGTCGATGCCTACCCAGCCGAGCACCGAGGGACCGATCACGATCCCGACCACGATCTCCAGTACCGGTGAGGGCACTCGCAGCGCAGGCAGCGCGCTGACCACCAGCGGCGCGATGAGCGCCACCACCATGATGATCAGCAGGTTGGTGAAATGCATCGGGCCACCTCACTTAGGCGGGCAGGTCCGCGAGGGCGTCGAGCACTCCGAGGTCGTAGACGGTGGTTCGCCATGGGCAGATCACAAGCTTCATCCTGGGGTGCGGTAGTGGTAACCGCACACTTCGTCGAAACCGGTCCGCTCGTACAGCCGGAGTGCCGGAATGTTGTCGCACTCCAGCCGTCGTCGGCAACCGCGCGGTCCACCGCGACGACACCGTTCCCGATCATGGCGCTAGCGTAGGCACTCGGCCGCTGCACACGACCGAGCATGTTTCACTCGGTACGGGAGTCGCGCCTGTTCCCCCACGTACGTGCTGAGCGGCTCCTGCTCGAGTATGACGACGAGCGCTCCGGTGGATTCGAGCCGCTGGCCGCAGTACCGCCGGACAAGACCGTCGTCCTCGGGCTCTTCACTACCAAGACTGGACGGCAGGAGACCATCGACGGGCTCGAGACGCGCATCCGCGAGGCAGCACGCCACGTGCCGCTCGAGCGCCTGGCACTGTCCCCACAGTGCGGATTCGCCACTTCCATCCGCGGCAACGCTCTCACCGCCGCCGATGAAAAGGCCAAGCTCCGGACAATCGTTGCGACCGCCGAGCGCGTCTGGGGATGACGGTCCTCACGGTTAGCAACTCGATGCTCGGGAGGGAGCTTGCTGTGTCACCGCATCTTGATGCAGGCTCCAATACAGTCGACCCAGGACGATCGCCCGCGGCATGAGAGGACATCGCGCCCACCGACTCAGCCTGCATAACTCTGCGGTGCTTGGAACCAGCCGAGGAGGACCCGTGCCGGACGGTGGGGACACATACGACGTCGTGGTGCTCGGCGGCGGGCCGCCGGGGGAGAACGCGGCGGCGCGGGCCTACCGCGGCGGCCTGTCCGCCGTGCTGGTCGAGCACGAGCTGGTCGGCGGCGAGTGCTCGTACTGGGCCTGCATGCCGAGCAAGGCCCTGCTCCGGCCGGTCGAGCTGTTCGCCGGCGCTCGGCGCACCCCCGGGGTGGCCGAGGCGGTGACCGGCGAGCTGGACAGCCTGGCGGTCTTCGGCCGGCGGGACTGGTTCGTCCACAAGGACCCGGGCAAACCCTTCGGGCACGACGACGCCGGCCAGGTGTCCTGGCTGGACTCGAACGGGATCGCCTTCGTCCGCGGGCAGGCCCGGCTCGCCGGCGAGAAGCGGGTCGCGGTGTCCACCTCCGACGGTGCGGTCCGGACGCTGGTTGCCCGGCACGCGGTGGTGCTGGCCACCGGCACGACCGCCACCGTGCCGCCGCTGCCCGGGCTGCGCGAAGCGGAGCCCTGGACCAGCCGGGAGGTCACCAACGCCGAGGCGGCGCCGCGCCGACTCGTCGTTCTCGGCGGCGGCGTGGTCGGTTGCGAGATGGCGCAGGCGATGCGCGGCCTCGGCAGTGAGGAGGTGACGATCGTGCACCGTGGGCAGCGGCTGCTGGAGCGGCATGAGCCGCTGGCCGGCGAGCTGTTGGCCACCGCCTTCGCCGAGGCGGGGATCAGCGTGCTCACCGGCCGGTCGGTCACCAGGGTGTGGCGGGCGCAGCGGGGCGGCGAGGTCACCGTGGTCCTCGGCGACGGCTGCGAGCTGCTCGGCGACGAGCTGCTGGTCGCGGTCGGGCGGACGCCGAACACTGCCGACCTGGGGCTGGAGACTGTTGGGCTGCAGCCCGGCGAATACGCCCAGGTCGACGACTCGATGCACGTGCTCGGCGGCTGGCTGTACGCCTGTGGCGACGTCACCGGGCGCAACCTGCTGACCCACATGGGGAAATACCAGGCGCGGGTGGCGGGCGACGTGATCGCGGCGCGAGCGGCCGGCAAGGCGGACGATCTGCCCGGGCACCACGCGCTCGCCGACGACGCATGGGTGCCGCAGGTGGTGTTCACCGACCCGCAGGTGTGCGCGGTGGGGCTGACCGAGGAGCAGGCGCGCGGGCGCGGCCTGCCGAGCCGGGCGGTGGAATACGACCTCGGCAAGGTGTCCGGTGCGGCACTGCTCAGCGAGGGCTACACAGGGCGGGCGAAGCTCGTCGTCGACACCGACCGGCAGGTGGTCGTCGGCGCCACGTTCGTCGGGTCGGACGTGGCCGAGCTGCTGCACTCGGCGACCGTCGCGGTGGTCGGCGAGGTGCCGCTGGACCGGCTCTGGCACGCAGTCGCGTCCTATCCCACCGTCAGCGAGGTCTGGCTGCGACTGCTGGAGGAGTACGGCCTCTAGGACCTCAG
>JBOHFU010000503.1:0-3368 GCA_050699675.1 Pseudonocardiaceae bacterium | reverse complement strand
TTTCCGAACTTGGTGCCGTCCGAGCGCAGCAGCAGCGGGCAGGTCACTCCGTGGGCCTCGGCGCGCAGCGTGCGGCGGATGTAGTCGATCCCGGCCGTGATGTTGCCCCACTGGTCGGAGGCACCCATCTGGAGGGTGACATTTCGGTCGGCGAACAGGCGCATGAAGTCGTAGCCCTGGAGCAGGGCGTAGCTGAACTCGGTGTATGTGATGCCCGCCTCGGGATCTTCCAGACGGCGGCGAACGGACTCGCGGCGGATCATGTGGTTGGTCGGGAAGTGCTTGCCGACGTCGAGGAGGAAGTCGAGGGCCGACAGCGAAAGCAGCCATTCGGCGTTGTCGACGAACTCCGGAATCCGCTCACTGCCGAGTGCGCGTTCGAAGATCGGGGCCATGAGTCCCTGGTGGCGGGCGACGTTGGCCTTGGCCTCTTCGACAGTGAGGAGGCTGCGTTCGACCGACTTACCGGACGGGTCACCGATGAGGCCGGTTCCGCCGCCGAAGAGGACCACGGGTTCGAGCCCGGCCAGCGCGCCCCGGATGATCAGAGTCATGGGGAGCAGGTTGCCGATGGTCAGCGAGGGCGCCGAGGGGTCGAAGCCGATGTAGAAGCGTCGCCGCTCCGAGTCCAGATGCTTGCGGAGTTCGGCTGCGTCGGTGCTGTCGTGGATGAGTCCACGCCAAGCGAGCTCGTCGAGGAGCAGCGAACCGGAGTGCTTCGTCACGCGGCCCATGCTAACTAAGGGAGCCTCCCAGGCGAACTGGATCCGATTGGGCGTGCGTGGCTGGTGGCATCACGAACCTCCCGAAGGGCGGTATGGATGGTCTCGGCCACCTGAGTGAGTTGGGCTTCACCGTTAGTGGGTGCGATGGCGTCTTCGATCCAGATCATGCTGCGGGCCAGCCGACGTGCGATGGGCACGTCGGCTTGGGCCGGAGCGGGTCGGTGATGGCAGCGCCAGGGGCAGCCGTGTCCGAGTCCCTCGGTGAACACACGATGTTCCGGAAGCACGCGGACCTGCCATCGGCTGCACCTGATCCCTGCGGCCCGTAGCCGTGCAAGGACATGTTCACGGGCGCCGGGTTGGCGACCAATGTTGTCGGTGAGAGTGAAGGCATAGCGCCAGTAGGCGGGCTGGGCTTCGTCGGGCGCCTGCTGGATGGCGATGTCTTCGACGCCGCCGAGCATGTCCGTGAGGGCCGCGTGGTTTCTACGCCGGGCCTTGTTCCTCAACTTTTGCGGTTATGCGGCGGCGAGGACCCAGGCTTGCTGGACCTCCAGGATTTCCTCGGTTGTGGCTGGTCGGGGGGTTGGGGGTAGGAATCGAGCGGTGATGACCTGGTGGCGGAGCTTGGTGAGCATGTCCAGGGTGGAGGGCTCGGTCTTGGACCTGTACCACGGCGCGGACGCCCGGCGGTGTGCGGTGTCGGTGGTGGGGTGGCCCCGGAGTATCGGCGGAACACTCTTTCGGTATCGACGGAGCTGTTAACAGCACCGCCGATGCTCCACCCATCATCCTCTCAAGATCCACACGACACGCCGACCGCATCCCTCGTCAGCAGCGCTCACCCAACGACGCTCCAACTCAAACAAAAGTGCGAAAGTCGAGACCTTAACGGTGGCACCGAGTTCGACCCTCACCCAAACCCCCACCCCGCCAACCGCTCGTCCAGCTCTTTGACCGCTGCCGTGTTGTGCCACAGCTGCATGCGGCCACGAGCTGTCTGGACTTCTTTGGTCATTCGGGCCGAGCGGATACGAGTCACCAGCAACGCCCCTTCACCAATAAGCCGGGCTGCCTCCTCAATCTCCCCGGATAGCAGCCGGGCAGTGCCCAGACGGAGGGTGCAGCTAGCCAGGTCGCTGACGAACGAGGTGCCGAACAGCTGGAGTCCCCGTTCGGCAGCGGCAGCCGCTTCCGCTGGCTTGCCGAGCCGCAGCAAGCAGTCACTCTGGTGGCTGACAACCAATCCCTCATGGAACCAGTAGACCGGTGACTCAGGAGGAATCCGGCCAGCTGACAACGTAAGGCCAGTCAGCGCCCGGTCAAACTCGCTCATACATTCTTTGTACTGGCCGTCAACCGCGTAGGCCATTCCAAGCTCTACAGCGATACAGGCTCGCAGGAACTGGTCATCGGTTTTAGTGGCGAGACTCTGGGCAGCCGCGGCCAGGTCGATCCCGGCATGCGCTTTCCCCTGCCAGGAAGCGTAGTAGCTCATCGTGCACAGCGCATAGATAGCCAGTTCGATATTCCGAGCCTCCTGGGCTGCCTTCCGCGCCTGGTCTTTGTAGTGCATACCGCTGCCAGTGTCGCCGAGATTGAAGAAGTAGCCTCCGATGGAGGTGGACATACTGCTGTAGACCGACATCAGCCGGGGACGTAGCTCAGCTGGGCATTCGTCCAGCAAGGAGCTCACCAGTTCCCGCTGGGCGATGACAGTGTGCAGCACGGCATGGGGGCCGAAAGCATCCTCTTGCCGCTTGCACTGCTGAAATATGGCATCAATACTGTCGATGGTCTGCTCATCCACCCGGCTGGGTGCGGCAACTACCTTGGACAAACGTTCCTGTTCGTCAGTGTCCAGGCGGGTTATGTGCAAGGCAGCCACAGCAGTGGCCACCCATCCCAGTAGCCGCAGATGTTCCCGACGCTCCATCGTATTCGCCCATTCACGGAGAAATGTTCGAAGCTGCTCACCAAGCTGATCTCTCCACTCAATAGGCACCGCCTGTGCTGGTGTACTCAACAACGCCAGGTACAGGAGCGGCCCGGCCAGGCCACCGGCCAGTTCCGCACCGACAGCAGCGACCAGACTCCCGAGCACCTCCTGTCCGGTCGGCGCGGCCAGGCCGTTGCCGTTCTGGACTTCGGACGGGGTAGCGGCTCGCAGCTCCTGAGCACGAGCCTGTGCCTCAGCGTACGCCCTGGCCAGCTCCGCCTCCCGGCTCTGAGCCTCATGCTCTTGCTTGGCAGCCTGCACCTGGTCGTAGTTGGCCAGCAACTCCCCTCGGCCTTGACCAGCTCGTCAGCGGTCTTCCAGAACTCCCGGGTGAGCAGCTGGCGGCCGGCTTCGGCATGGGCGACTGAAGAACGGCTGTAGCCCGTCTTGCGGGCCACGTGCTGTTGGCCGATCTCGGAAGCCCCGCGCAGGACGGCCAGCTGACGGCCCAGGGCACGCTTCAGGGCCACCAGTTCGGGAAATTCAAGGCTCACCGTCGTTCCCCCGTGTCAACACCTCACGACACGCTCGTTCGTGCGGTCCCGAGCGTAGCCGCCTGCTTACGGGACGCTCACAGACGTGGAGCGGCGGCGTTGTCCACGTACTTCTCCACATCGTTGGCTCCCTCCCAAGGCCCCAGGGCC
>JBOHFU010000502.1:0-3372 GCA_050699675.1 Pseudonocardiaceae bacterium | reverse complement strand
GCGGCGCGCACGGCGTCCACATCGGACAGCCCGACGGCGGTGTGCTCGATCCCCCAGTGCCGGAACACCTTGTCGATCAGGCGAAACGTGCCGCCGTAGGCGTCGTCGGGGATGACGACGTGGTCACCGGGCCGGCAAGTCGCGCGCAGCAGCGCATCGGTTGCGGCCATTCCGGACGCGAAGGCTCGCCCGTACCGACCGCCCTCCAGCGCAGCCAGACAGGTCTCCAGCGCGGTGCGGGTGGGGTTACCAGTGCGGGCGTACTCGTATCCGCTGCGCAATCCCCCTACGCCGTCCTGGGCGAAGGTGGACGTGGCGTGGATGGGCACGATCACCGACCCGGTATGCGGATCCGGATCCTGACCGGCATGGATGGCACGGGTAGAGAAGCCTGTCACCGCACCAGCCTACGGTGGGCTGTTGCCGCTCCGATCTTCGGTGGCGCCCTCGACCCGGATCACCACTGTGCCGACGATCTTATCTGCGAAAGTCTGGCGCTTGTCGTCCCACAGCGGCCACAGGAAACCGATGAAGAACTCCAGACTGTGGCAGAACTGGCGCAATAGTGCCCTGCCGAATCCGACCGGCTGACCGGTCTCGATCTTCACCAGCTTCGTCCTCGCCACTCGGCGACCGACGCTTTGCCCCGTGGTGCCCTGCAGATAACCGGAGTTCCAGAGACCGAAGGCACCCAGCCCGAGATAACCCACGACCGTGAGCACCGAGCGCAACACCACGTTGCCGCTAGCTACTCCGATGGAGAGCAGGATGTTCAAGACGATCACCGGCGTCACGTAGTCGATCAAGAAGCTGATCGCCCTGGCAGCGAAGTCCGCCAGCGGTCCCGGCACCTGCTCGGTTGCGGGCACATCGACGTCGGACTGCCCGGAGGGCGCCAGGCCGTCCCACTGCTGCTGCACTGTGGTCTCGAACCCTGGGGTCTCGAACCCTGGGGTCTCGAACCCTGGGGCTTCGAGCGTTGGTTGCGCACCGTTGTTGCGCGGCGAGCCGGGATCGGCCTGGTGGTAAGCCTGCTGCCGGACGAACGGCGGTGGTCGCCCGAACTGCGGTGGTGGCGCGAACCGTGGAGGTCGCCCGAATTGCGGTGGCGGGGCAAGCTCCGACGACGGACCGGTGGGTCGTCCCCAGCGTTGGCCAGAGCGTTGACCGGATTTCTCCGGGGGGTCTGCGGGGTTCAGCGCGGCAACCGGCTCCGCGGCTAGCACCGGGAATGGACCGGAAGGGTGGGGCCGCATTCCGGTCGGCTCGAATTCCCGTTCCGTGCCGGTTGGCTCCATTTGCCCGTTTGTCCCGGACCGAACGTGCTCTTCTGCGCGGGGATCCTGATACCGCGGCTGAGGAGTGGTCATCGAGTTAGAGCCCCCTCGATAGGTGCCCGGGCACATTCGTGCGCGGTCACGCTAGCGGATCCGCCCCACCGGCTGTCAGCGCCCGGCCAGGAACCCGAGCACGTCTTGGCGGGTGACCACCCCGGCCGGTTTGCCGTCGATAAGGACCATTGCGCCGTCGGCGTCGGCCAATGCCTGCATCAACGATCCAATCGATTCGCCCCCACCGATCGTCGGCAGTGGCGCAGCCATGTGACCTTCGATCCGGTCGGCGAGTTGCGCGTCACCGGCGAACAGGGCCTGCAGCAGGGTGCGCTCATTGACGGCGCCGATCACCTCGGCCGCCATCACCGGTGGCTCGGCGGCGACCACGGGCAGCTGGGAGACCCCGAACTCGCGCAGGATCATCACGGCGTCGGCGAGCGTCTCGTTCGGATGGGTGTGCACCAGCTTCGGCAAGGCGCCATCCTTGCCGACCAGCACATCGGCGACGGTCGCTCCGGAGGAGTCCGGGGGCAGGAAACCGTAGGAGGCCATCCACGCGTCGTTGAAGACCTTGCCCAGATAGCTCCGCCCGCCGTCGGGCAGCAACACCACGACCACTGAGTCGGGGTCTGCCCTGCGCGCGACCCGCAGCGCCCCGACGACGGCCATCCCGCAAGATCCCCCCAGCAGCAACCCCTCCTCCCGGGCCAGCCGCCGGGTCATGGTGAAGGAATCGGTGTCCGATACCGGCACGATCTCGTCACAGATCTCCCGGTCGAATGTGTGTGGCCAGAAGTCCTCCCCCACGCCTTCGACCAGGTAGGGGCGGCCGGTGCCGCCCGAGTACACCGAACCTTCCGGATCGACGCCGACGATCCGCACCCGGCCGTCGCTGACCTCCTTGAGGTAGCGCCCGGTCCCGGAGATCGTCCCGCCGGTTCCGATGCCGGCCACGAAATGAGTGATCTGCCCCTGGGTCTGGGCCCACAGCTCCGGCCCGGTGCTGTGATAGTGGCTGGCCGGGTTCTCCGGGTTGGAGTACTGGTCGGGCTTCCACGCCCCGTCGATCTCCTCGGCCAGCCGATCGGACACCGAGTAGTACGAGTCGGGGTGGTCAACGGCCACCGCGGTGGGGCACACCACGACCTCGGCACCGTATGCCTTGAGCACGTCACGCTTGTCCTCGCCGACCTTGTCGGGGCAGACGAAAACGCAGCGGTACCCCTTACGCTGAGCGACCAGTGCCAGCCCGACACCGGTATTTCCCGACGTCGGCTCCACGATCGTGCCCCCCGGCCGCAGCTCACCGGATCGCTCTGCCGCTTCGACCATCCGAAGCGCGATCCGATCCTTCACGCTGCCGCCCGGGTTGAGGTACTCCACCTTCGCCAGGACCAGCGGTGCCACATCCTGGGCGACGACGTTCAGCCGCACCAGCGGGGTATTGCCGACCAGATCGACGATGTGCTCGGCGTAGTGCACCGGGGCTCCTCGGGATCGGGCGGATCGCGGCTGCGCAGCGTTGTGCCGAGCTTCAGGCGTATATCAGATTATGGGGGCAACTCTGCGCAGCGCAGCGTCGAGGAGGTTTGGATCGATGCAACGGCTCTTGCTAACGACGGCTGTGGTCGTCGGTGCCGGAGGTGCGATGGTCGGCGCCGCATACGGGATGCTCAGCCAACAAGGCCAGCGGGCGCGCCGCGACATCATGATTCCGGGCTGGTTTCCCTTCCGGGCCGACGGTGTGTATCTGCCAGACGGGACCGGCCCGTACCCGCCGTCGACGCCTGCCGGCGACGTGCTCCGATTTGCCGTGCTCGGCGATTCCTCGGCCGCCGGCCTCGGCGTGGATCGGCCCGAGCAGCTGCCCGGAGTGGTGCTGGCCCGCGGGCTGGCTGAGCAGGCCGGCCGAGCAGTCCAGCTGAACACCCTGGCGATCTGCAGCTGCACCAGCCGTCGGCTGCGCCACCAGGTCAACGCGGCCCTGATCGATCCCCCGCAGGCGGTCATGATCATGATCGGCGCCAACGACGTGGCC
>JBOHFU010000501.1:0-3373 GCA_050699675.1 Pseudonocardiaceae bacterium | reverse complement strand
GCGGACCTCGAAGGCGACCCGGCCGGGCTCGTCGGCGCTGTACAGCAGCCGGCCCTCTTCGAGTACCCGTCCGCGCAACCGCAGCGGCGCCCTCCGCAGATCGACCAGGTCGACTGCGGGCACCTGCAGCACCTGCGCCAACCGGTCGGCCAGGCCCGCCTCCGCAAGGAGGTCAAGCGGTCGTCCCGGCATAATCGCGATATCTGCGTCGCTGGTCGAGCGGTGTCGGCCGGTCGCGCGCGAACCGAACAGGTAGGCGAACTGGACGCCCGCAGCTGCGAGCACCTGATCCACGGCGGACCCGCTCATGGGCGCTGAGCCTACCCGCGGAGTCGAGCCGCCGAATGCTCAGTCGCCCGCGGCTTCCTTGATGTCCTCGAACCAGTAGGCGATGTCGCCCATCTTGGAGCTCACGACGTCGGCTTGCTCGGGTGAGATCACGATGTACCTGCCCTCCGAGTCGGTGATCGTCACGTCGGGCATCCGCAGGGTGACGGTGACCGGCCCCTTGCCGCCGTGCGCCGGGACTTCCCAGGTCTTCTCGACCACGGCCTGGCTCATGAACTTGCGCTCGATCTCCACGGGATCAATCTTCACTGGGTCCATACCGGAACCGTCGGGCATTGCATATGTTGCAAGCAATACCCTGATCGAGTGATTGGATTGACGGGGTCGGTGGTGCATAGTGAGCGCTCACCCGAAGCGGAGGCGCCCAGTATGCCCGGTAACCCACACACCTCGATCCGGTCCCGCCAGGCCGCCGCGGAGCTGCGCACGTTACGGGAGCAGGCGGGGCTGTCCGGCGCGGAGGTCGCCAAGCGCCTGGGCATGTCGCCCAGCAAGATCAGTCGGATCGAGACCGGCATCAGCGGCTTGCAGATCGAGGACGTCGCCGCGCTGCTGGGCCTCTACCAGGTGCCCGCGTCCACCCGCGACGAGCTGCTCGACCTGGTGCGCCGCTCGGAGGAGCGCGGCTGGTGGACCCGGCAGCCCGGGTTACCCCAGCTGTGGCGCAGCCTGATCGACTTCGAGGCCAAGGCCACCCGGGTACAGAACTATGAGGCACTGTTCGTGCCGGGGCTGCTGCAAACCGCCGAGTACGCACGCGCGATCATACAAGGCATCGCCCCCACCATCTCCGAGGCCGAGCTGGACAACCTGGTGGCTGCGCGGATGGCCCGCCAAGCGGTGCTGACCCGAGCCAGCGCCCCGCAGCTCTTCGCGGTGGTGGATGAAGGTGCGCTGCGCCGCCCGATCGGCGAGCCGGGGGTGATGCACCGGCAACTGGCCCACTTACTCAGTGTGGCGGAGCAACCCCACGTGACGCTGCGGGTGGTGCCGCTGGCGGCCGGCGCACACGTCGGTTTACGCGGTTCCTTCGTCATCCTGGAGTTCGCCGAGGAGCCAGCACTGGTGTTCGTGGAGAACCAGAGCACCGGGCTGTTTCTGGAGGAGGAGGCCGATCTGGCCGCCTACCGGCTGGCGCTAGGGAATATCCTGCACGCAGCCCTTGCACCCGCTGCAACGGCGGAGCTGATCGCCCAGATCGCAACCGAGCTCGGCTGAGCTGGACGGGCAGCGCTGGGCCGCACGACCACTGGAGAGGAGCCCGGGATGCCTGTACTGGACCTCAGCGGCGCCCGCTGGCGAAAGAGCAGCCGCAGCAGCGACGTCGCCAATTGCGTCGAGGTCGCCGTCACCGCCGACGCCGTCGCGGTGCGCGACTCCAAGCACCCCACCGGCGGCACCCTGATCGTCCCCCCGCCCACCTGGATCGCCTTCACCACCACGCTGCGCGCCAACGAGTTCGGCTGAGTCATTCACCGGCTGGAGCGGCGGCGCGGATATCGGCGCGGGCAACGACGGCGATGTCGGGTTGGTCGGTGAACAGACCGTCGAGCCCGGCTCGAAGATAGGTGACCTGCTCGTTGATCGCCCGCCCGTAGTCGGTCGGTACTGCAGATGTCCGGTAGTCGACCGGCAGGAAGACGTTCTCGGCCCGGAAGGTGTAGGGATGCACGACCAGGCCGGCCTGATGTGCATCGGTCACCAGCGTGGTGGGTGAGCCGAGCGTATCGTCGTCCTGACGTGGGATGACCTGCTGCTTTTCCGGCGCGATCCCCTGGGCGTAGCGCGCGATGTCGCGCAGGCCGTCGGGGGTGGACAGGTCGGCGTAGGTCGGGCCGGAGCCGGCAGCCGTGGTGTCGAACGGCGCGCCGGTGGTGAACAGCAGCTGGACCGTCTTGGTCCGCAGGCCGTCCTCGCGCAGCTGCTTGAGGTTGGTCACCTCGAACGACTGCACAAACAACGGGGCATTCGGCCGGTTGAGTCGATTGCGTTGCAGGATGTCCAGCAGCAGCGGCTCCAACGGCCGGCCGGCCTGCTGGAAGAATGTGGGGTGCTTGGTCTCGGGGTAGACGCCCAACCTCTTACGCAGCACGTCGGACAGCCGGGCCCGGAGCTCCAACACCTCCTGGAACGTCGGGATCTCGTACCGCCCGTTGTACAGGGTGTTGTGCTGGCGGATCTGGGGCAGCCGCTCCACCGCTCGCAGCGTCTTGAGCTCAGCGAGGGTGAAGTCCTCGGCGAACCACCCTTCGACGGCGACGCCGTCCAGCATCTTGGTGGTCTTCCGGGAAGCGAACTCAGGGTGGCCGGCGACGTCCGTCGTACCGCCGATCTCCGGCTCGTGCCGGCAGACCAGCACGCCGTCGCTGGTCACCACCAGATCGGGCTCAATGAAGTCCGCGCCCAGCCGCGCGGCAAGCTCGTAGGAGGCCAGCGTGTGCTCCGGACGGTAGCCGGAGGCGCCGCGGTGGCCGATGACGATCGGGCCCCGCCGGTCCCTATCGTCGCCGGGTGGCGGCGGTTGAGCCAGCGCTCCCACCACACCGACGCTACCGCGAGTGCGCTGCGGGCTGCGGGATTATAAGTACCGCCGGTCGCCTGCCTCCATGCCCGCCGGCGGACCTCCGACTCATCCAAGGAGCCCAGCCGAGATGAACGCATACGTCATCGTCGAGGTCGAGGTCGACGACCCCGTCGGCTACCAGGAGTACCGGTCGCTGGCGGCAGCCAGCGTCACCCGTCACGGCGGGCGATACGTTGCCCGGGGCGGGCAGATGGAGACCTTCGAAGGCCAGTGGTCGGGACGCGTCGTCGTCCTCGAGTTCGAGAGCCTCGACGCCGCCCGGGCCTGGTACCACTCCGACGACTACCAGCAGGCCCTCCCGCTGCGCCTGCGGGCGTCGCGCGGCCGGATGATCGCCGTCGAGGGATTGCACTGACCCCCCGGGCGTCCCGTCAGCTCGTGATGTCCTTGGTGGCGAACCGCCACCAAGCAGCGAGCCCGAAGACCGTCGCGTAGGCCAGA
>JBOHFU010000500.1:0-3374 GCA_050699675.1 Pseudonocardiaceae bacterium | reverse complement strand
GCGCCCACCTCACGCTGGGTCAGTTCGACGGCGCGGTAGAGGCGCTCTCTCCCGTGCTGGACACCGCTGCCGAGCACCGGGTGCGTCCCCTGCTGCAACGCCTCGCTGAGGTGAGCACGCAGACAATGACGTGCGAGCAGCATGACGAGCCGGCGCTGTGCACACTGCGCGAGGCCATCACCCACTTCCGGCGCCAAGCGGTCATCGCCGAGCTGACCACCTAGAAGCGGGGGACTGATGACCGAGGCCGCGCAGTCCATGCGGGATCACTGGTGGTGGCGGCCGGGCTGGCGGGTGGGCCGATCGTTCTATACCTGGCACGTGACGTTCAACGACCATCCTGCCGTGCACCGGCTCGCCGCCGACTACGCCCCCGTACTCAATGATCTGCCAACTCTGGATCCGATCCCCATACGGTGGCTGCATCTGACCATCCAGGGCATTGGCTTCACCGACGAGGTGGACCGCGCTGACGTCGACGCGATTGCGGACGCCGCCCGAGACCGCTCTGCCGCACTGGCACCATTCACGATCACTCTCGGCCCCGCCCGGGTTGACCCCGAAGCGCTGATGCTGCCAGTCCACCCGGCGGAGCCAGTCACCCGGCTACGCACCGCAATCCGCGCGGCGATCGCCGACGTGTGGGGACCGGACAACGTGCCCGAGGCCGCCAATGGCTTCTGTCCTCATGTGTCGCTGGCGTACTCCAACGCCGCCGGCCCCGCCGAGCCGATCATCCAGCGGCTCGCGGCACGGTCAGTAACCGCGGCCGAGATCACCGTCCGCCGCGCGGCGTTGATCGACCTCAACCGCGACCACCGCGCCTACGAATGGAACGACATCGCCACGGCCGAGCTGGGTACCCGCACAGCCTGAGCCCGGTTCAGAGCGGGAAGGGCGGTTCCAGTGATGCGCCTACGCCGTGAGCTGCACCGGGTCAGGATCGAACCACGTGGTGGGTGCGCCGCCCGGCCCGGTCGTCGTGTCGGCGACGGTCCGTCGAGTCTCCTCGGCTGCTGTGGTAACAGCGTCCCCGTCAACACCACTTTGTCATGTCATCGACAATCGGTACCTATAGTGCGACCAATGGTCATCGTTGATCGAATCACCGCGATCTATTACACAAAGGTAGATTCCGTTCGTCGCGCTGGGACGCCCGCTGGTCGCGCTACCGGGAGTCGCCGGAACGCGACAACCCGAATCTTCGCGACGCGGTACATTGCCTGCCCCTGGTCGCAGGGCACGATCACCTCGACACCGACCAACCCGTCCGCGAGGACGTTGTCGGCCCCGCGCCCGTCACTGCACCTGCTTCATGCCCGAGTCACCTCAGCGCGCAATGAGACGACGGAACCAGATCAGGCGCCACAGCGAGTCAAGGTCGATCACGTCTCCACGGTGGAGTCCTCATCGAGATCGCGGAAGGTCGGACGGCGGGGCAGGTTGGAGCAGATGGCAGGATGCCGTAAAGATCTCCCGGCCCACACTCCGCGACACGAAAGGGGCACAGTGCGGGTACGGAACCAACAGCTTCGCCTCGCCCGGGAACGCACCCCATCCCGGCAGGTGCCTGGTGAGTGGCTGTCCCGACGCGAAGTCGCCGATGCGGTCAACGCGTGGATCTACGAGAACACCAAGAAGACGACTACTTTGGACGCCAACTATCTCGCGAAACTTGAGCGCGGCGTGGTCCGCTGGCCTTCAGCCCGCTACCGGGCGGGCTTGCGAGCTGTGCTCGGTGTGGCCACGGACGCCGAACTGGGGTTTTACCCGCCTCGGCGTTCAGGAATCACGACCCGCGCGGACGTACCGATGCCGCGGCCGGTGGACTCAGCCACCGCCACGCTGCATGAAGCCATCGACCTGCTGGACGACACCCGCGGGGGCGCTGGCCTCACCGTCGTCTTCGGTGCCGCCCGCGAGCTCTATCCCTGGCGGCACGAGCCGGCCGTACACGACATCCAAGACCGGCTGCTCGCGCTCATGGCGAGGACGTGAGCATGCCGACCGGACCTGACGCGAAACAGGCCATCCGCCAGCGGGTGTGGGACCGCCTGTGGCAAGAGGGCGCCAGCGTGGATCCCCACGGCCGCATCCCGGACTTCGTGGGGGCCACTGCCAGCGCCGACCGACTGGCGGCGCTCCCCGTCTGGCAGAAGGCACACGTGCTCAAGGCAAACCCTGACCAAGCGCAGCTGCCGGTGCGGGCCCGCGCGCTGCGCGAGGGCAAGCTGGTCTACATGGCCGTACCCAAGGTGGCCGTCTCCGACATGCATACGGTCGACCTGATCGTCTGCGGCAGCGTGGCCGTCAACCGCGACGGCGTGCGCATCGGCAAGGGGGCCGGATACTCCGACATCGAGGTAGGGCTCCTGGCTGAGGCCGGACTCATCGGGCCACCGACCACGATCGTGACCACCGTGCACCAGCTGCAGGTGCTCGACGAGTCACTGCCCCATGACGAGCACGACTTCACCGTCGACTACATCATCACGCCCGAAGAGATCATCCACTGCGGTCCCCCGCACCGGCCGACAGGCGTGATGTGGACCGCCCTTGACCGCGACAAGATCACCGCGATCCCAGTGCTGGCCGCGATGGCGAACAAACGGTGAGATCGGCTGAGGGAGATCACGGCCATCACCGACGTTAACCGTAGGGGTGACGTGGTGCGCTGGAGGGTGCACGGCAGCCGGCGGATCTATGCCAGTGAGTGGCTGAACGTGGATCTGGACGATGTGGAGATTCCAGGTGGCGAACGGTTCGAGCATCACGTGATCCGGTTTCCTCGGGCGTCAGTGGGTGCTGTAGTGATCGATGACGCCGACCGGGTGCTGCTGTTGTGGCGGCACCGGTTCACCACCGATGCCTGGGGCTGGGAGATCCCGGCCGGGTGGTCCGAGATCGGCGAGGATCCCACCGAGGCCGTGCGACGAGAGGTGACAGAGGAGACCGGCTACCGACCCGGCCGGGTGGAGCCGATGGCCACCTACAGCCCGATGACGCAGGTGTGAGGAGGGTGTGCACGCCCAAGCCGTCTTCCGCAAACGCATCACGGGGGCGTCGGCGACCTTCACGCCGTGCACGTCCACCGGGGCGCATACCTCACCAGCCGGGGCCATAAGCGACAACGCGAACCTTCGCGACGCGATACACAACTTGCCCCTCGGCGCAGGGCACGATCACCTCGACACCGACCAACCCATCCGCGAGGACATTGCCGGTCGTGATCAGGTCGGGACATCGCTGCCCGTTCGGCTTCCGGATGAACTCCACCGCTATATGCAAGCCCACGTCCGGCCACGCACCCCGTCCCTGCACCTGCTTCTTGCCCCCCTGATCGCGGTAGTTACTGCCTAACTGTCGCCACTGGG
>JBOHFU010000499.1:0-3382 GCA_050699675.1 Pseudonocardiaceae bacterium | reverse complement strand
GTACCGCGGTTTCCGGGGTCCACGCTTGGTCTTCCAGCCGGATACCCGGTGGCCGTGCGATCCTTGTCGGCCGAGCCTTCGGCCTCGCCGCAGGGACCGTGTTGGCCTGCGGGTCCGTGCTGGCCAGCGCAGTAAACGTCGGTGATGGCTCACTGACCGGAGAGGGTGCTTCGCTACCCAGCCACACTCCGGCCGACCCGGCTGCCGTATCCGGCGCTCCTGCCGGGTACGGAGGGGCGGCGGCTGCCGAGCGGGTGCCTGCCGCGCCGGTTGCCGTCAGCGCTCAGGCATTCGCTCGGACGAGCCCGGCATTGCCTCCGCGGCCTGCACGAGTGCACCGAAACAACCCGGTATCCGTGGCTGTGCCCGCCGAACCGAGCCCAGCTCCGGATACCGCACGGTCCCCTTGGCGTTCATCCGCACCGCCGGACGGCCCCGCTCCCGCCGGCCCGATGGCGCCGGTGAGCCCGGTACTTGATCCCGCAGCGTCGGGGGTTGATCGGGTCGCTCCGGTAGATGGGGTGCTGGAGCCGGCAGCTCCGCGCGATGAGCAACCTGCCCCGTCCAGCATCCAGGCTGTCGTACCCGCAGCACAGGCCGTCGTACCCGCAACACAGGCCGTCGTGCCCCTCGTCGAGGATGCGACCCAACCGGCGATGACGATGCTGGGCGGGTTGCTGCCGATGGTCTGATTCGGTCAGCCCAGCACGGCGAACAGGTCGGCGATGAGATCACGCTCGCTGGTGTTCAGCTGATCGGACCGTATCCTCGCCTGCGCCAGGGTGGGCAGTGCGGGCTCGGCCGAGGCGGCGGCCTCTAGGTCCCGCCCCGTCCTCAGAAGGTATGCCCTCGACAAGGGGTCATCCACACCGCAGCGGTCGCTCGATCACGGTTATGGGGGCAATCACAGGGAATGCGCCCATCCCTCGATAACATCGGCAACTGAACCAGACCGCTGCGCCGCCAAGGAGCTCTCGTGAACGTCACCGAGTTCACGGCCCAGGACGGGGTCGGAGCGCCGGACGGGATGCAGCGGCTGTGGACACCGCACCGGATGGCCTACATCAAGGGCGAGGGCAAATCCGGGCATGAGGCCGGCACGGTGCAGTGCCCGTTCTGCCGGATCATCACGATGGACGACGCGGAGGGTCTGGTGGTCGCCCGTGGCGGCATGGTCTATGCGGTGCTGAACCTCTATCCCTACAACCCCGGTCACCTGATGGTGGTGCCTTACCGGCACGTCGCCGATTACCCGGATCTGACTACCGAGGAGACCGCCGAACTGGCCACCTTCACCCAGCGGGCCATGCTCGCCGCTCGCCGCGCGGCCGCTCCGCACGGCTTCAACATCGGGATCAATCAGGGCGCCATTGGCGGTGCCGGCATCGCCGCGCACCTGCATCAGCACGTGGTGCCCAGGTGGGGCGGCGACGTCAACTTCATGCCGGTCATCGCGGGGACCAAGGTGCTGCCGCAGCTGTTGTCGGAGACCCACACGCTGCTGGTGGACGCGTGGAAAGAGCTGTCCTGAACGCCACCCAGGCCCTCCCACGGCGGCGCCTGGGCGCGGCCCGATAGCCGCGGCCGCTCGCGATGCTCAACATCTTCGCCCGCGCGTCGGTCTCCCGGTTCCTGGACCCGGTGGGTTGCTGGTTGCTCCGGGCCGGTATCGGGCCTGACGCCATCACGCTGACCGGCACACTGGGAATGGTCGCCTCAGCGCTGTGGTTCTTTCCCCGCGACCAGCTGGTGGCCGGCGCCATCGCGGTGTCGGCGTTCGCGCTGTTCGACCTGCTCGACGGGGCGGTCGCCCGGGCCCGCGGGTACGGCACCCCGTTCGGGACAGTGCTGGACGCCACCTGCGACCGGATCGCCGACGGTGCGCTGTTCGCTGGGCTGACCTGGTGGTGCTTCGGGGTCGCCGATGACCGTCGGCTGGCCGTGGCGGCGCTGTTCTGCCTGGTCAGCGCCCAGGTGATCTCCTACATCAAGGCGCGCGCCGAAGCCACCGGCTTGTCCGCGGACGGCGGGATGGTCGAACGCGCCGAGCGGTTGATCATCACGTTGCTGGGGGCCGGGCTGACCGGGCTCGGCGTGCCCTTCGCGCTGGACATCGCGCTGTGGTCGCTTGCTGGTTTGCAACTGGTGACCGTGATCCAACGGATGCTCGCCGTGTGGCGCAGCGCCCGGGGGCGGGAGACGAGGTGAGCCGGCTTGCCGATCTGGGGTACGCGGCGGGGTGGCGGTTGGTCCACGCCGCGCCCCAGGGGCTGACGGCGATGGCATTTCGCGCCGGTGCGGACCTGGCTGCGCATCGGGACGGCCCCGGCGCCCGCCAGCTGCGCCGCAATCTCGCCCGGGTGGTGCCCGACGCCACCTCGGCGGGACTCGACGCGCTGGTCCGAGCCGGGCTGCGCTCCTACGCACGGTACTGGCAGGAGACCTTCATGCTGCCCTCAGCCGACCATGGCGTGCTGCTGGATCGGCTGGATGGCGCGATGGTGGGGGTCGAACATCTGGACACCGCGCTGGACAACGGCCGCGGGGTGGTGGTGGCGCTGCCGCACAGCGGTAACTGGGATATGGCCGGGCTGTGGTTCGTCAGGCATCACGGGGAGTTCAGCACCGTTGTCGAGCGGCTGCGGCCGGAGGCGGTCTACCAGCGCTTCGTCGACTATCGCGCCTCGCTGGGCTTCGACATCGTCCCGCTGACCGGGGCGGGGAGCCCGACCCGGCGCCTGCTACGCCGGCTCCATGCCGGTGGTGTGGTGTGCTTGCTCGCCGACCGGGACCTCACCGGTGCCGGGGCTGCCGTGGAGTTCTTCGGCGGCGCTGCCCGGATGCCGCTCGGGCCGGCTCGGCTGGCCGCGGCCACCGGTGCCACGCTGCTCGTGATCGGCTGCTGGTTCACCCCGGACGGCTGGGGCATTCGCTTCCACCCGCCGGTGGGCGTGCGAGGACGGTCAGCGGCGGAGGCAACCCAGGCGATGGCGGACTGCTTCGCCACCGACATCGCGGCGCACCCGCAGGACTGGCACATGCTGCAGCCGCTGTGGATCGATGACCTGCCGGTAACCCGGCTGCGTGACGCGGGATAGTGGGCCAGTGCGGATCGGGATGGTCTGCCCGTACTCCATCGCTGTACGGGGCGGGGTGCAGGCGCACGTGCTGGGTCTGGCCAGCGGCCTACGCAGCCTCGGACACCAGGCGGAGGTGCTCGCTCCTGCTGCGGCAGGCGACCCGGTGCCGGAGTTCGTCACCCCGGCGGGAAGGGCCGTGGGGGTGCCCTACAACGGCTCGGTCGCCCCGCTGGCGTTCGGACCGGTTGCGGTCACCCGGGTCCGGCGCTGGCTGCGCCACCACGACTTCGACGTGCTGCACC
>JBOHFU010000498.1:0-3382 GCA_050699675.1 Pseudonocardiaceae bacterium | reverse complement strand
TAGTCCGCGACGGTGGGGTTGTCGCTGCCGGAGAACCCGGGTCGTCCCCGGATGCCCGAGCGGTAGCACAGGAACACCAGCGGCAGCGTCGAGGCCAGGAACAGGATGAGGGAGAACTGGTTGCCCTGGGCAAGCGGCCAGAACACCTGGTAGAGCACGGACACCGCGATCAGCGCGCTGGCCGCGGTGACCCCGGCGGCGACCGGGCCGGTGATCCGGCGGGCGGGTCGCTCCTCGTCCTGGGCGATGACCGTCTCGTTGTCGCTGCGGCTGGCGTCCACCACCGCGGTGATCCGCGTCGAGCCAGGACCGTCGAGCACGTCCCGAACGTTATCGGTGACAACGACCTCGTACTTGCGTTCGTGCTCGCGGTGGTGGGGGTCCGCCATTTCGCGGGAGCTGGTTCCATAGGGCGACCATTCAACTGCTGTATGATCGATCCATGGCTAAGGTAACTCAGGTGGCCTTCCAGATTGACGATGAGACTCTGGGGCAGATCGATGCGTTGGTGTCGAGTGAGTTCCGCTCGCGCGCCGAGGTGCTGAGGACCGCCGTGCGCGAGATGCTCGCCCGGCGCCACGAGGCCGAGATCGACGCCAGCTTGGCTGCCGGATACGGCGCGCGGCCACCCGCCCATGAGGACGAGGTGTGGGCTGATCTCAGCGTCGAGGGTCTGCAGGCGGCGGCCCTTGACTGGTAATCAACCCCGGCGAGGCGAAGTCTGGCTGGCGGAGATGGACAAGCTGCGTCCAGCCGTGGTGATGCACCGCGACTTCGCGGGGCGCGCGCTCAACGCTGTGCTGGTAGCTCCGCTGACCACGACCATCCGCGACATTCCCACGGCGGTCCGGCTCGGACCGGCCGACGGGATCGACCGCGACTGCATCGCCGCCCTGGACAACCTCACCCTGCTGCGCCGGGACAGATTGGTCCGGCGCGTCGGGCTCCTCGGCCCAGAGCGGATGACCGACCTGTGCCGAGCTCTCGCCATCGCCGTGGCCTGCGATAGCGTTCGGACATAGCGACGGGCGATCCCGTCAGGTCACTCCGACAGCGTGAACTCGGTGATGTTCAGCCCCAACGGACAGACCCTCGCCACCGGCAGTGCCGATGCCACCGTCCGGCTCTGGACATCGACCGCGTCACTTGTCAGCCCCAGCCAAGTTCGTGCAGCCGGTGCTCGGGGATCCCGAAGTGATGCGCCACCTCGTGCACCACGGTCACCGCGACCTCGTCCACCAGTTCCTGTTCATCGCCGCAGACATCGAGCAGGGCGTCACGGTAGATGGTGATCCGGTCGGGCAGCACCCCGCCATAGCTGGAGTCCCGCACGGTGAGGGCGATGCCCTCGTACAGACCGAGCAGCCCGGGATCATCAGGGTTGCGGGGCTCTACCAGCACCACCACGTTGTCCATCGCCTCGGCGAGCTTGGCCGGGATGAGGTCCAGAGCCTCAGCCACAAGTTCGTCGAACCTGTCGACGCTGCACCAAGTGCCCATCAGAACCAGGTGCCCATCTCCAACCGGGTGCCCATCAGGGCGGAGGGGGGTCTGACGCCTCGATCGGGTTCACCGGAGGCCCCTCTACGGGCGGCGGCCCGATGGCCTTCGGAGCGGCCGGTGCAGCTTGCTTGCCCACCTTTACCTCCCCTTTCACGCTACCGGTGACCGGGGCGAATCCGGAACGGTCCGGCAGGAATGCGCCGAGCCGGCAGTCCACCCGGGTGCTCCCGGCCTGCCAGCTTTCCGGGCGCAGGGTCTCCCAGAACAGCGTGAGTCCTTTGTTCGCGGCCACCGCAGGTCCGCCGGCGAAGTCCTTCGCCAGCCGGGTGCACTCCGTGTTCAACACCCGGTCCTGCGCGGCTTCGTCGGGGTATCCATCGGGGAAGGCGTCCTTGAGGTCGACCACGCCGACCATCTCCACAGCATGGGACTCCGCGCAATCGACCGGGTCGCCCACGGCCTTGCCGTCGTTGCCCAGGCAGACGCCGGGGGGATGCACGTCGGACTGGTCCTGCTGCAGCACGCTGCCGGTGGAGGCGAACAGTATTCCGGTGCGGCCAGCGGTCTGCACCCCGCAGCGCAGCGTCCGGTCCCCGCGCAGCCAGCCCGCCTCGCTGGGTTTGATCGCCCCCACGGTGAACCGGCCGAACGGGTCGAAGCGGTCGGCCAGCGCCGCAGTGGTGCGCTCAGTGCAGCGCTCGGTCACCAGCTGCTCCCAACGCTCCGGGTCGGGGTAGGTGGCCTGGGCGCCGAAGTCGAGCAGCTCCAGCGTCCCGGTGACCTCGAACAGGTGCGGTTGCTGGCAGCTCACCTGGCTCGCATCGGCGGCGTCGGGCTTGCGCCAGGTCAGGCAGGTGTGCACCGGGGCGCGTAGCGGCTGCGCGCTGGTCGCGGTGACCGGATCTGGCGCAGCGACGGTGAGCAGGGCGCTCGGCGTCGTCGGCATTGCGGCCACCACCAGCGTCGCCAGCGCGCCCAGCACCGCTCCGGCAGCGATCAGCCGGATGCTACGGCTGGGGCGGTCCGGGGCAGGGGGCACCGAGGCATCGTGACGTGGCATCCGCACCATCTCGCCTACTCGATCGGGGTAGCGCCGCTGCGCGGGTGGTAGCGCCGCTGCCCAGCTACCAAGGTGACCGTGAGGCAGGGCACCGCGAGGGTCCTGGCCAGCGCCGGCCACCCTATCCGCGGCCCCTGGGTGCTGGCCAGGGTTCACCTCCCGGTGCCCGCGGCCCGCCGGCTCTGCCTGCGGGCCTTGAGGCCCTCGATGACGATCGGCAGGACCGACAGCGCCACGATGCCGATCAGGATCAGCTCCACGTTCTCCTTGACGAAGGTGATCCGGCCTAGCCAGAAGCCGAGCAAAGTGACTCCGGTGGCCCAGGCGACGCCACCGATGACCGAGTAGGTGAAGTACTTGCGGGGATCCATCCGGCCCACCCCCGCAATCGCCGTGATGAAGGTCCGCACGATAGGCACGAAACGGCCCAGCACGATGGCCCGCGACCCGTACTTCTCGAAGAAGGCGTGCGTCTTGTCCACGTGCTCACGCTTGAACAGCCGGGAATCCGGGCGGTTGAAAAGCGCTGGCCCGACCTTGAAGCCGATCAGGTAGCCGACGGCGTTGCCCACCACCGCACACACCGTGAGCAGCAGGCAGACCAGCCAGATCGGGGTGCCGATGATGCCATTGGCGACGAACAGCCCGGCGGTGAACAGCAGCGAATCGCCCGGCAGGAAGAACCCGATGAGCAGGCCGCACTCAGCGAAGATGATCAGACATAGCCCCACCAGCACGTAGGGGCCCAGCATCCGCAGCAGCTGCTCGGGATCGAGCCAGGACGGGCCGAGGGCCAGCGATGTGGCGGCGAGAGAGGGC
>JBOHFU010000497.1:0-3385 GCA_050699675.1 Pseudonocardiaceae bacterium | reverse complement strand
CCACGCCGATACCGCCGACCTCCTCCTCGGCGATCGACACCGACATCACCGGCATTGCGGCGGGGGTCAGCCCGGCGTTGCGGTACTCCTTGAAGAACGCCACATTCGAGTCACCGTTGAGGGTGTTGAACACCGCGCCGGCCCCGGCAGCCTTCACTTTATTGACGATCGTCGCGAATTCGGTGTGCCCCAGCGGCGCGTACTCCTCACCCTTCACCTCGATACCGTTGGCCTTGGCGTACGCGATGATCTCCTTATTCGCGGTACGCGGGAAGACATAGTCGGAGCCCACCAGGAACAGCGACGTGACGCCCTGCTGTTTCAGGTAGTCCAGCCCAGGAATGATCTGCTGATTGGTGGTCGCACCGGTGTAGAAGATGTTCGGCGACGCCTCAAGGCCCTCGTACTGCACCGGGTAGAACAATAGTGAGTTGGCTCCCTCGAACACGGGGAGCATCGCTTTGCGGGAGGCCGACGTCCAGCCACCGAAGACCGCCACCACACAGTCGGAACTGATCAGCTTGGTGGCCTTCTCAGCGAAGACCGTCGGCTCGGACGCGCCGTCCTCAGTCACGACCTCCAGCCTCTTGCCCAGCACACCGCCGCTGGCGTTGATCTGTTCGGCGCCCAGGACCAGGGAGTCGTTCACCGTCTTCTCGCTGATCGCCATGGTTCCCGACAGCGAGTTCAGAAACCCGATCTTCACCGAGTCGCCGGAGGTGTCGGCACAGGAGGTGGCAGATGAACCAGCTGAATCTCCGACCCGGCTACCACAGCCGGCCAATACCAGCCCCGCAGCCGCAACCACGACCGCAACGCTGAATAGACGTCCCCTCGTTCGCCGGCGGAAGGTATCTTTCTCAGCGCGAGCGGAAGTGGAGTCCGCCGGGATGGTGTGACTCATGAGGTCGACCTCCTGCATCGAGACCAGAGCAGCGACGGTGCCTGCGGTGCACGGTAAGAACGAGCCGTTACAGGGGCATTGCACTTCAGAGTCGACGATGTTACATACCATCAGTTCGAGTGATTACTTACCCCCACTAAGAGTGAACAGAGTGTAACACTTAGCGCATATTTTCGTTTCAATCACACGGGCGGGTGTAACGCCACCAGCCACGCCGCCGCGAGCATTGCCGGGCCATGAGGGACGTCGCGGTAACCGAACATCCATGCGGGCACGGCGACGGCCACGGTCAGCGCGCTCGCCGCCAGGACCGCCAGCAGCAACCCCTGCCATGACGACGCTGCGGCGAGCGCGCCCAGACTGCCCGCGAGCTTCACGTCGCCACCGCCCAGGGCGCCGGGGGCGATCAGCCGCACGGTTGCGTACCCGCCGGCCCACAGCAGCGCACCTCCGAGGGCCCGAACCAGTAGGTCAGCGTCTCCGATGCCGGCCGCCGCGACGACCAGCAGCACGGCCACCACCGGGTAGGCAGGCAACGTCAGGGCATCAGGTAACCGCCGGACGACGACGTCGGTGGCGCCCAGCAGCACACCGGCCCAGGCCAGCATCAGCGGGATCGGCCACCACCACACCGGCAGCCCGCCTGCCCGATCGGCGACCACGGCCCACAACGCGGCCACCACCGCACCGCAAGCCAGCACCGGCACCCGGACACCCCGCGGGATCCGGCGCAGCAGCACCGCTCCCCCGGCACCTGCAACGGCTCCGGTCACGACTGCGCACATACTGCCCACGCCCGCCGAGCCTGCCCGGCCGCGCGCGACCGAGGGGCGGTCCGGACGCAGCCTGTGGACAACGAGGTGGGTGGGGACAGACTCTCCATCGGCACCTCACCGGCACCTCACTGGCAGCGTCAGAACACGCCCCGGCCGGCGGCGTCACGGACCGCCGTTCCGTGCTCCTCGATCGTCACCGAGAAGCACGATGTGCCGTCTCGCTGACATTTCACGAAGTACCGCCAGCCACCGGGCTCCGGGTTCAGGGCTGCCGAGATGGCCGCCGCACCCGGCGACCCGATCGGTGACACCGGCAGCCCGATGTTGAGGTAGGTGTTGTACAGGCCCGGCCGGGCCCGGTCGGCGTCCGAGGTGCGCACCTGCTGCAGGTCTAGCGGGTAGTTGATAGTGGAGTCCATCTGCAGTGGCATCCCGGCAGCCAGCCGGTTGTAAATGACCCGGGAGACCCGGCCGAAGTCCGGGGTGATGGCCTCCCGCTCGATCACCGAGGCGATCACCAGAATCTCATAAGGGCTGTAGCCGGCGCCCGCGGCGGACGCAGGGAACCCAGCCGCCAGCAGCCGGGCCACCGAGGCGCCGGTGACCTGCCGCAACAGCTCCCCTGCCGAACTGCCGGGACGCACGTCGTAGTCACCCGGGACCAGCAGCCCCTCCAAGCGCCGCTGCGGCTCGACTCGCGACAGCGCATCGGCGGCCCAGGACGGCAGCGCGAGCTGGGCGAGATCGGTCTGGCTCATCGCGGTGCGGAGTTCTCCGGCGCTCACGCAGGTGCTCGTCCCGCCAGTCACCGCGCAGCTGGCTCGGGAGATCTCGGTGAGCAGTCCAGGGACCGTCTTACCATCGGGAAGGCTGACATCATCGAGCTGAGTACCACCGCGGATCTCCAGCTGCCCGACCCGAGCCGCCGGTTCCTGCAGCCTCGCCACCGCGGCGGAGCCGGACATCTGCTCGCGCAACTGGTAGTAACCGGGCTGCACCGCTCGGGCTCGGGGATCGGCCTCGGCGGCCTGGGTGAAGGCGCGGACGCTGGCGACCACGTTGCGCCGGACCAGGGCAGCCCCGATCGCGCTGAGGCTCTGGCCGTCCTCGACCTGCACGACGGCCGCTGCGCCGCCGGCGCCAGCGAAGTCGGGCGTCTTGCGCAACGCCTCCAGCTGGCGCATCCCGAAGAGGACCCCACCGACCGCCAACACCAGCACGACCACTATGGTGGCGAGCACGATGCGGCGGCGGCGACGCTCCAGGGCCTGGCGCCGCTCCCGCCGCCCACCGGTCCTCCCAGTCCTCGTCGTTGAGCTGGGTTGCTCCATGTCGTCAACAGTGTCCCTGAATAGCCCGAGGTCGTCGGTCACAATGCCGCCTCCCCCTCCGCTGCACCGCCGGCCCGCCGTGCCTCCAGCCAGCCCTGCAGGATCTCCACCGCCGCGGCCTGGTCGACCACCGCCCGCTGCTTGCGACCACGAACGCCCCTGCCGGCGAGCACCCGGGTAGCCGAGACGGTGGTGAGGCGCTCGTCGGTGAGCCGGACCGGCACACCGTCACCGATCCGCCCCGCCAGGTCGGCGGCGTAGTCCTGCGCGGCGCGCGCCGCTGGACCGTGCCGCCCGGCCAACGTGCGCGGAAGCCCGACCACCACCTCCACAACCTCGTGCTCGACGATCAGTGCGGCCAGCGCCTCGAGGTC
>JBOHFU010000496.1:0-3385 GCA_050699675.1 Pseudonocardiaceae bacterium | reverse complement strand
TCGAGGGCGGGATCGTCAAGGTCACCACCACCGACGGCGAGACCGTGACGGCAGCTGTCTTCGGCGGCTTCTTGTCGATCACCGGGGAGAAGGTGAGCGTGCTGGCCGAGGCGGCCGAGCTCGCCGAGGAGATCGATCCGCAGGCCGCCAAGGATGCCTTGTCGCAGGCCGGCACGGACGAGGGCCGAGACGGAGCTGATTCGGCACGGGCCAGAGCAACCGCTCGACT
Organism: Pseudonocardiaceae bacterium; assembly: GCA_050699675.1. Taxonomy (GTDB): domain Bacteria; phylum Actinomycetota; class Actinomycetes; order Mycobacteriales; family Pseudonocardiaceae. Next base: position 3,156 of record JBOHFU010000496.1, on the reverse strand, counting down.
CAAGGCCGTCGGTCAGGCGGTCTGAGGATCCTTCCGGGCGCTGGAGCGGACCGCGATGGGGATTGGGGAGATCATCGGGTTCGCCCTGCTGGGTGGTGCGCTGATCATCGCTACGCTGGCCTTTCGACGGCTCCGGCTGGTCCGTCAGGGTGGGATCGACGTCGCGCTGCGCTTGCGCCCGAATGATGCCGGCCGCGGCTGGCACCAGGGGGTGGGTCGCTACCGTGGAGATGATTTCGCCTGGTTCCGGGTCTCCAGCCTGCGCTCGGGTCCCGATCGGGTACTCGACCGGGACCAGCTGGAGATCGTGGAGCGTCGTGGTCCGACTCTGCCCGAGAGCTACGCGATGCCCAGCGGGTCGATCGTGCTGCGCTGCCGCACCGGCGTCGATGAGCTGGAACTCGCGATGCGGGAGGACACCCTCACCGGTTTCCTGTCTTGGCTGGAATCCGCCCCGCCCAGCACCAACCCGTGGGCGTCCTGAGCTGCTCACGACCGTGCAGCGCCGGGTTTCCAGAGCACGTCACCGTCCGGGTTGGCTACCCGGCACAGGATGAACAACAGGTCCGACAGCCGGTTGAGGTAGCGCGCGGTCAGCGCATTGGTGCGCTCCGCATCGACCGCAAACAGCGCCCACGTGCTTCGCTCGGCCCGCCGGGTGACTACCCGGGCGGTATGCAGCAATGCTGCCCCGGGGGTGCCGCCGGGCAGGATGAATGAGTCCAGCGTCGGCAACGGGGCGTTGAACTCGTCACACCAGCCCTCCAGCCGGGTGACGTAGCTCTCATCGATCCGCAGGGGAGGGTACTTCGGATTGCTGACGATGGGGGTGCACAGGTCGGCGCCCACGTCGAAGAGGTCATTCTGCACCTGCCGCAGCACCGTGACCAGGCGTTGCTCCAGGGATCCCAGCGCCAGGGCGACGCCGAGCGCGCAGTTGGCCTCGTCCACGTCGGCAAAGGCAATCAGCCGCGGGTCGGTCTTGGGCACCCGGGTGAAGTCGCCGAGACCGCTCGTCCCGTCGTCGCCGGTGCGGGTGTAGATCCTGGTGAGGTGCACGGCCATGGGTGCACGCTACGGGTGCAGGCTACGGCGTGCACGCTATGCGTGAGGCACCCGCTAGCGTGCACCCCCGTGAGCGAGCACTTCAGGGTCCGTGGTGGTGCCAGGTTGATCGGCGAGGTGCAGGTCGTCGGCGCGAAGAACAGTGTGCTGAAGCTGATGGCAGCCGCGTTGCTGGCGGAGGGCACCACGACACTCACGAACTGCCCGGAGATCCTGGACGTCCCGCTGATGGCCGATGTGCTGCGCGGTCTGGGCTGTGAGGTGGATGTCACCGGCTCGGAAGTCCGCATCACCACACCGGCTGAGCCCAAGCACGAGGCCGATTACGGATCGGTGAGCAAGCTGCGCGCCTCGGTGTGCGTGCTCGGGCCGCTGGTGGGCCGTTGCCGGCGGGCCAGGGTCGCCCTGCCGGGGGGCGACGCCATCGGCTCCCGTCCCCTGGACATGCACCAGAACGGGCTTCGCAAGCTGGGCGCGCGCAGCGAGATCGAGCACGGTTGCGTGGTGGCTGAGGCCGAAGGATTGCACGGGGCGCAGATATGGCTGGATTTTCCGAGCGTGGGGGCCACCGAGAACATCCTGATGGCCGCGGTACTCGCGGAAGGCACCACGGTCATCGACAACGCGGCGCGCGAACCGGAGATCGTGGACCTCTGCGTGATGTTGCTGCAGATGGGTGCCAAGATCTCCGGGGCCGGCACCTCCACGCTCACCGTTGAGGGGACCGACGCGCTGCGGCCCACCGAACACCGGGTGATCGGCGACCGTATCGTGGGCGCCACCTGGGCCTTCGCCGCCGCGGTGACCCGTGGTGATGTGACGGTGCGGGGCGTCGACCCGCACCACCTGGACCTGGTGCTGGAGAAGCTGCGGCTGGCCGGTGCCGAGGTGACCGGCGCCGGCGATGGCTTCCGGGTGGTAATGCCCGACCGGCCTACCTCGGTGGACTTCGTGACGCTGCCCTATCCGGGTTTTGCCACCGACCTGCAGCCGATGGCGATAGCCCTGTCGGCCATTTCCGAGGGCACCTCGATGATCACCGAGAATGTGTTCGAGGCCCGGTTCCGGTTCGTCGAGGAGATGATCCGCCTGGGCGCCGACGCGCGCACCGACGGGCATCACGCGGTCGTCCGGGGCGTCGAGCGACTCTCCAGCGCTCCGGTATGGGCGTCGGATATCCGGGCCGGCGCCGGCCTGGTGCTCGCCGGCCTGTGCGCCCAGGGGACCACCGACGTATGGGACGTCTTCCACATCGACCGCGGCTATCCCCGCTTCGTGGAGAACCTCACCGCGCTGGGCGCCGACGTCCAGCGGGTCAGCGCCCCCCCAGAACGCTGACGCCCCGGGCGACCGCGCAATCGTTTCAAGGTCGCGTGAGTGAGCTGGGATCTCGGGTCTGCAAAAAGGTTCCATTTGTTCCACTTGACCGCTACGTCGGCCCCGTGCCCCACCGTGGACACGGGACGCCGTCATACACGGGTGCTGTGGTGGTACCGCTCGCTGTAGTCAGTGGTGCCTGCTCCCTGGGCTCTGAGCGCACGGCTCAGCCGGTCGGCCATGTCGCCACGCAGCCGGCGCAGCGCGTCGGCCGGGGGCACGAACTCGAACCCGGCCAGCTCGTCATCGGTGGTGCGGAGCCCGGCCGCCTGAGCCGTTGTGAGGGGGCCGGCATCGAACACGAACACCAATTGATCGTCCCAGGGGCCGTGTGGCCCGTCCCAGTCCACCACTAGCACGCGCCCAACGGTGATTGTCAGGCCCAGTTCCTCACGTAACTCACGCTCAGCGGCGATACGTGGCGGCTCGTTGAACTCGGCCATGCCGCCGGGCAAGTCCCAGTAGTCCTTGTAGGTGGGATTGACCAGCAGCACCCGGCCAACGGTGTCGCTGAGCAGCACGTCAGCGGCAACCCGCTTGCGTGCCTGTTTGGCGTTGCCCTCGGCGAGGTGGGCGTACCGTGCGGCCTCGCTGTCGGTCATACCGGCCACGCTGCGTCGCCGAGGGTGTCATCGCGACGCGCCGCCGGGAGCGCGGCAAAGAAGGCGGCGACCTCCGGTACTTGCCGGTGCCGCGCGAGCGCCGCGCCCAAGC